>JBEKVL010000377.1:0-6590 GCA_049514055.1 Tepidisphaeraceae bacterium
GATCTCCATGGGTTTTTCGGTGATGACGTTGATCCCGCGCTCCAGCGCCATCCTGGCCGGGGTGAAATGGTCGCCGCTGGGCGTGCCGACATGGAGAATGTCGATCTTCTCCTTGCCGAGCATCTCATCGAGCGAAGTGTATATCGGGGTGTTTGGAGCTTTGGCGCTCTCGATGGCGGCCCTGGCGTGGGCCGGATCAACATCGCAAACGGCCACAAGCTGCGTATTTTCCAGCCCCGGCAGGAGCTGCACATGCCACCCGCCGGCCAGCCCGCTGCCCACTACCGCACAACGCCATGTCTTCGCCATGAACAGAACTCCTTCTCTTGAACAATCCGCAAAAGACTAGGGCAAGCCGGCGTTCCGGGCAAGCGTCCCTCAGGGGTGGGATGCACAAGCCACAAGAAAACGCTTTACGCACATATGGCCATGCGGCATAACACCGGATTGCAACTCCATACTCATGTCGCTGTTGCGGGGCATTCCGGAGGTTTGCATGCGTGCGCGTCGTGGTTTTACACTCGTCGATCTGAACTCGGCATCCGAAATGCTCTGCCCCCCTCTTCCGGGCGTTGCCCTCTTTCCCGGGCTCGCGACCCGGCTTATTTGTCCATGCCGGATGGGTTCTGCGAAACTGACAGGATGCACACCGTGGCCGGCTTCAACTTCATCGCCACTTCTTCAGCGTTCAGAGCATGTTGGCCCGGCGGGGCGGGATTGACCGTGATCTTATTCTTCGCCAGAAATTTCTGGATGCGTGTAGTGCTGATGGCCATGCCATAACTGTCTTCCATGGCCGTAACCATGGTCTTCATGGTGACGATGCCCATGACCCGGCCGTGGGCGTCGAGCAGAGGCCCGCCGGAATTGCCCGGGTTGACCTTGGCATCAGTGAGGATGTCGGCCGGGTCCGCCGGAGCCACGCCGGAGACGATGCCCTGGGTGATCTTAATGTTCGAGCCCATGCGGTCGAGCATGGGATAGCCCATGACGAAGCAGGATGCGCCTTCCTTGGGGAGGACTGAATCGGCAAATTCCACGACCGGGAACTTGCCTTCGGGCCTGATTCGCAGCAGCGCCAGATCCTGCTCGGCGTCGATGGTGACGACTTCCGCGCTCTTGCGGACATTGCCGGGCAAGATCACCAGGAACATCTTGCCCTTGGCGACCACATGGCGATTGGTCAACACCAGGCCATCCTCGGCCACGATGAATCCCGTACCCGAAGATATGACGCTGCCTATCTCGTCTTCCCTGCCTGGCGTCTTCATGCGCCAGGGCGGGATCAACTGGAACGTCTGGATCGGACGGTTGATCCGGTACTTGCCCGCCAGGATGCGTGATGCTTCCGCGGCCGACTTCAAGGTCGCGGTTTCCGGCATTCGCTTTGCCGCCGCCGCGGCCAGGATGTTCACAAGGTTCTGTGCGATCTGTGGCGTGTCGCCTTTGACCGCTGCTTTGTAGAACATTTCCAGGGCACCGGCGATGTCCTCTTTCGCCACCAACGCCACCCCCAGGTTGTTCATGGCCGCGACGTTGTTGGGGCTCAGTTTCAGGCCCTGCTCAAAATAGCGGATCGCGTCGTTGTGGTTATTGGCGCGCAACGCAATGAACCCCAGCGAAAACGTCGCCTCGGGATCGGGGTAGAGCTTGTTGATCTCTTCCAGCTTCTTGACGGCGGTGATCGTCTGGTTGTTCCGGAGCATCTCCTGCGCTTCCTCGGAGAGCCTTCTGACCTTTTCGATCAGCGCCGTGCGCTCTTCGCCTCCAATCCAGCGTCCGTTGATCTTCTCCGCCTTGCTCTCGTGCAGTTGCTGCCAGCGGGCCAGTTCAGCCCTGGCCGCTTCCAGGTCGCTCGCGGACGGTGCGGGTTTGGCGTCGATGAAAGTCTGCCAGATGGTGATGGCCGCCAGCGGAACCTCGACCGCTTCGGCCTTGCGGCGCGTGGCGGTGAAATCCGCGCTGCCGCCGGCCGCCGGTGCGGCGACTCTGCCGGTCTTGAACTCCTTGACGCTTTCGTCGGGAATCACCCGGCTCTGGCCATCCGGCGTCTTGACCCAATAACCGGCCGCCTGTTTTATGACCGTGCCCTCGATGACGGTCCCATCCTGGAGCGTCAAAGTGTCGGCGAGAACCACCCCGTGCAGAAGAGCCAGCAGAAACACAATCCCTTGCATGCCTGTTGTCATGGACCACCCTTTGTGCATGCGGCCAGTCTACCACATGCGGGCACCAACGCATCTGCAAAAAATCCGGAAATTCCTCCCTAATATGGCATCATTCCGGTGCGGAAATCATATCGATCCGATGAATGCGCGCTGTGCCGGCCGCATGTCCGCCTGGGCGAGCAAAAGGGTGCCGGACAGCAGATGGTGTCGGAGATGAATCCATTAGAATACTATAAGTCATCGCAAGAACTATACGTAGGCTTAGTTGTATACGTTGGTATTATCATGTAGCATCCGTGGCACTTCAATACCTTCCACGGGAGGCCGTGGGGCGGTCAGGGGCGCGGCCTGCCCCGGCAAGAACGCTCCGACGATTCGGGCCCCGGCACCGGCTCAGTTCCAGAGGATCAGACCCGACTCGAACGGCGAGGCGAGATCGTCGTTGCCGGGGACGATGCGCACGGCAAAGCCGTGGCGGCCGCTGATCTGGCAGTCGAGCTTGCCGACGAACAGGTGGCGGTTGGGGCCCATCTCCCGCACGTACTCCATGTTGATCGGACTGGCATTCTCCAGCGCGTTGTACGAGTTGACTTCGCCGGCGTAGAGCTGGACCCGGACGTCGGTGGACTTGAGTTCGGGCAGGTCGATGATGGCCTCAACCTGCATCGACTGTCCGACTTTGTAGTGGCCGTTGCCCGAGGAATGGACCCCGACAATGCGGATGCCGCCCCAGCGGGAACGGACATAGTCCTTGTACGCGGCCAGTTCCACGGCCTTCTTCATGCCGTCGGCAGCAAGGTTCTCTCCGCGTCCCAGGGCGCGCAGGTAGAGCTTCTCCGCATATTCGCTGACCATGCGGTTGGTGTTGAACACCGGGGCCAGCAGGCGCAGGCAGATCTTCATGCGGGCGATCCAGTTTCGCGGAATGCCGTCGTGGCCGCGGTCGTAGAACAGCGGAATGATCTGTTTCTCGAGGATGTCGTAGAGGAGCTGCGACTCGACCTGGTCCTGGTGGTTGCTGTCGTTGTAGCCCTGGCCCACCTGCTCGCCGCGTCCGATCGCCCAGCCGGCGCCGGCGTCGATCGCGTGGCCTTCAACCCACCAGCCGTCGAGAATGGAGCAGTTCAGCACGCCGTTGGCCGCGGCCTTCATACCCGATGTCCCCGACGCCTCGTAAGGCCGGCGGGGCGTGTTGAGCCACACGTCAACCCCCTGCACCAGATGGCGGGCGACATTGATGTCGTAGTTCTCGACGAAGATGATCCGGCGGCGCATCGACGACTGCCTCGCAAAATTCACGATCGTGCGGATCAGTTCCTTGCCCTCGGTGTCGGCCGGGTGGGCCTTGCCCGCAAAGACGAGTTGCACGGGCCGCTTGGGCTCTTCGAGCAGGCGGCGGAGGCGATCCGGGTCGCGCATGATCAGCGCGCCTCGTTTGTATGTCGCAAACCGCCGGGCAAATCCAAGGGTCAGCGCCTCGGGGTCGAGGATCTCGTCGGCGATGGCCTGTTCGTCATAGGCCGCGCCGCGCCGCGACAACTGTTCGCGCAGCGACTTGCGGGCCCAGGTGACCAGACGCTCGCGGCACCGTTCGTGGGCCCGCCACAGTTCCTCGTCGGGAATCTGGTTAACGTATTCCCAGACCGTCTGGTCGGTAGGATTGCTGATCCACCGGCTGGGGAGATATCTCATCAGGACTTCGGCAATCTCCGGCGCCAGCCAGGAACGAACGTGAATGCCGTTGGTCACATGCCCGATCGGCACTTCATCCGGAGGAACCTGCGGCCAGAGGCTGTGCCACATCTCGCGCGACACCTTGCCGTGCAGCGCGGAAACGGCATTGACACCGTCGGCCAGACGGATGGCGCAAACGGCCATGGAGAATCCCTGCTTGCGGTCGGCGACATTCTCGCGGCCCAGCGCCAGGAACCCCTCTTCATCCAGTTTCAGCGAGGGCACATAGTTCTTGAAATACTTGAGCACCATTTCCGGCGGGAACATGTCGATGCCCGCAGGCACCGGAGTGTGCGTGGTGAACACATTGGTGGCCATGACCAGTTGGCGAACCTGGTCGAAGGTCATCGAGCTGTTTTCGAGCCTGGTGCGGATGCGCTCCAGCGCCAGGAACGCGGAATGCCCCTCGTTCATATGGAAGACGGTGGGCGTGATATTGAGCGCTTCCAGCGCCCGCACCCCGCCGATGCCCAGAACGATTTCCTGCTTGATACGCATCTCCGAGCCGCCGCCGTAGAGCCGCGCGGTGATGTCGCGGTCGGCCGGCGCGTTCTCGGGGAGATTGGTATCCAGCAAATGCAGGTTGATGCGGCCGATGCGGGCGCGCCAGACCTTGCAGAACACGGCGTTATCGGGCATGTCCACCCGCACCGTCACCGGCGAGCCGTCGGTGTAGCGGCAGACCTCCACGGCCAGATTGTAGAAATCGAGTTCGGGATACGCTTCCTGCTGCCAGCCGTCGGCCGAGAGGTACTGCTGGAAATAGCCGTTGCGGTACAACAACCCCACGGCCACCAGCGGCAGGCCGACCTCGCTGGCACTCTTGAGGTGATCGCCGGCGAGAACCCCCAGGCCGCCCGAGTAGATGGGCAGCGATTCGTGAATGCCGAACTCGGCCGAGAAATAGGCCACCAGCAGCTTCTGCTTGTCGCCATGCGCGCGCTGGAACCAGCAGGGCTGGCTCAGGTGGGCCTTGAACTCCTCATAGACGCGCTTGAGGTTGTACAGATAGCCATCGTCGGCGGCGGCGGCGGCCAGCTTCTTCTGTTCGATCAGGCCCAGGAACTTCACCGGATTGTGATTGACCGTATCCCAGAGCTTGCGGTCGAGCCGGCGGAAGAGCTCCACGGCGTCCGGATTCCAGACCCACCAGAAATTCTGCGCCAGCTCAAAAAGCGGCTGGAGCGCCTCCGGCAGATCGGGGAACACCTGAAAAGTCTTGATCGTTGGTGTGATGAAGCCTTGCATATTATTACCACTCTCCTGACGTCAATGAGTGCCCGGTCGCCAAACACATAAGCGACCGCAAATCTATTGTCGTCTATTTCCCGCGGGCGATACAGTCCAACCGGCCTGCAAACTCTCTCCAAAGCCCCCATATTATACGGACCCCCGGATTCCAGCGTATGCCTAATGCGGTGGTTCAATGCGTTTGACATAGAAAAGCGAATCGGTCGCCCGCGGCCCAATATAATGTAAGTTGAATGGGTACAGCAGCTTGCATTTGCTGAAGAAATCGAACACTCGCTCGCCGTGCTTGAACTGCCTCTCCAGATTGTCGTTGACCTGGTCCGATAAGTCGGCCGGAATCAGCTTCTGGCGGTCGTAGTCCCAGTTGGGATCGATCCGAACCAGCAGATGGGCCTCATCCCACTCGATCGGATAGCCGTGGATCAGCCCTTCCCCGGTGCGGGGAGTGTAGAACCAGAAACAGATGAAGCGGTCCTTCCACACCGTCGAGGTTGCATTGTCGGCGCCGGTAATCAGACGGGCGTGCGAAGTGCGGATGGCCTGTCCGGCGAGCGGTTTACAGACCCAGACCCGTCGGGCCCGTGTGTCGTAGAGCCCCACATGCGGGTACTTCCCGTTGAAGGTATCCGTGCAGAACCTCGTGGAAACACGAGGGCCGGTTTCCTGTTCCGCGCGCTTGAGAAACCCGAACATGCGAGTGAGACCTTCCACATGGCGGTGGTTCGTTCACCACAATACTAGGAAGTGAAAGGGAATGCCAGCAACTGCGCTTCGGGTCTAAGCCCCCGTCGCCCATCTTCATCACCGGCGCCTCCGGGTTCGTTGTCGAGACTCGCGGCGGACTCGGTTCCTTCTTCTTCCCTTCCTCCTCCCGGTCCTTGTCCTGATCGTCCTTGGGCCGATCCTCGGCGGCCGGCTCCGGCTTGGCCCGGGCCTGCCGCTTCTTCTCATACAGCAGTGCCAGGTCGGCCGACTCGGCATCGGCCCAGAGCAGGCAGGCCTGATGTTCCTCGGCCAGCCGCTCGTCCAAGGTGTCCCAGGAGATCACCGCCTGCCCGCGGTCGGCGCACTGCATTCGCGGCGTGCCGCCCGCCGGTACGGCCGCCCGCGCCTGGCCGGTTTCCTGGGGGCCGAGCATCCCTTGTACTGCCTGATCCGCCGCGTGCTCAACAGCTTAACTTCACATGTTGACTATATTAACATCATTATGTCTTATTGTCAAGGGAGTTTCTGAGTTATTCTCAGGCTCTCAGTGCAATAAGAGGAGCATTGATCCCTGGCCCGTTTTCCGTTCCCCCGTTTTCCGTTCCCGGCATTGACGGCGGCGGTGGCGAGTTGGAAGTCGGACTGGAAGCGGAGGGTTTCGAGGAGGGAGTTGAGGGCGCGGAGGAATGGGGGCTGGCGGAGCCAGCGGCGGAGGATGGCGGGGGCGGGCCA
>JBEKVL010000378.1:0-6589 GCA_049514055.1 Tepidisphaeraceae bacterium
CCACCGACGATTTCTTCACCGACCTCGGCGGCCACTCGCTCCTGGCCGCCCGCTTTGTCTCCGTTTTGCGAAACGAGCCCAGATTCCACGATCTGTCCGTTCTGGACGTATACCACCATCCCACCATCGCCAGGCTCGCCGCCGCAATCGACAAACGCGCCTCGAGCCGCACGGCCACGAAACCTCGGATCGCTTCCCCGGCGCGGCGCCTGCGGATTAATCCCCTCTTCTATCCCGCCCAGGCCGTGTCCTGGCTGGGCCTCGTCGGCATCATCAGCGCCGAGTGGCTCGCACCCTGCATCGCCTACCAGGCAGTGTCCCCCGAATCGCGTCTGGGCGCCTTTCTTGCCGCCGGTGCGGCCATCGTGCTCCTGCCGTTCTTCACGCTCCCGCTCGCCCTGGCCGCCAAGTGGCTGCTCGTCGGCCGCTTCCGTGCCGGCTCGGTGCCGCTCTGGAGTTTCGCCTATCTCCGCTGGTGGCTTTTCCATCGCATCCTCGCCCTGGCCCCGACGCACTCGCTCATCGGCACGCCCCTGCTCAACGTGTATTACCGCCTCATGGGCGCCCGCATCGGCAAAAACGTCTTCCTCGGCACCGACCACCTTGGCGCGTTCGACCTCATTTCCATCGGCGACAACACCCACATCAACCTCGAAACCAATCTCCTCGGCCACAGCGTCGAAGCCGGCCGACTCATTTTCGGCCCCATCGACATTGGCCGCGATTGCTTCGTCGGCACACGCGCCAGCCTCCGCCCGCACACACGCATGGAAGACGGCTCCGCCCTCGAACCCCTGAGCCTGCTGCCACAAAACGGCGTCATTCCCGCCCGCCAGCGATTCTCCGGCTCGCCCGCGGGCCGCAGCGCGGACATTCCCGCGGCACCGGCAAATCCCGCTCGCACCACCCCAGGCATCCTGCTGCTGCACATCCTCGGGCTTTTTGCGATGCCGCTCGTCCCCGGACTGGCAGGTTTGCCCGGCATCGTGCTCATCCTGCACCTCAACCGCATCTGCGGCGGCCACTGGTTTCTCCTGGCCGCACCCCTCGCAGCCATCTCCTTTGTCCTGCTGATGCTCCTGGAGATCGCCGCGCTCAAATGGCTGCTGCTCGGCCGAGTGAAACCGGGCAGCTACGGCCTGGGCAGCACGTTCTACGTCCGCAAGCGATTCATCGACCAGCTCATGGACATGAGCCTGACCATTCTCGGTCCGGTCTATGCAACGCTCTACCTGATCCCCTGGTTCCGCCTGCTGGGCGCGAAACTCGGCAAGCGCGTCGAGTTCTCCACCGCCCACAACACCACGCCCGACCTGCTGGCCGCCGCCGAGGGTTCGTTCCTGGCCGACTCCGTCTCCCTCGGCGCGCCGCGCATCGAAAACGGGCACCTGCACCTGCTCCCGGTTTCCATCGGCCAGCGAACCTTCATCGGCAACAGCGCGCTGGTCTCGCCCGGCAGCACCATCGGCGATGGCTGCCTGATCGGCGTCATGTCCCTTCCGCCATCGCCCGACACCACCAACGGCACGAGTTGGCTCGGCTCGCCGGCCATCTTCCTGCCCCAGCGCCTGGGCGGCCGGTCTTTCTCCGAGGAATCCACCTACCACCCCACGCCCGGCAAATACGCCGCCCGCCTCTGCATCGAGTTCTTCCGCATTGTTCTTCCCCCCACGTTCTCCATCGCCCTCGCCTCGCTGCTGTATCACCGCTACTACGAACTGGAGCAACTCTACAACCGGTTGACCGCAATGGCGATGTTCCCCGTACTCTACGTCGTTGCCGGCCTGATGACCGTCGCCATCGTGGTCGCCGCCAAGTGGCTGCTGATGGGCCGCTACGGACCCGCCCAGCACCCGCTCTGGAGCGGCTTTGTCTGGCGCACCGAGCTGTTCACGGCACTGCACGAGCACCTGGCCGACCCGTTCATCGTCCGCCTGTGCCTCGGCACGCCGGCCGCCGCGTGGTTCTTCCGCCTGCTGGGCGCGAGGGTGGGCAAGCGGGTCTACATGGACACCACCTCGCTCACCGAGTTCGATCTGATCGAGATCGGCGACGACGTGTCGCTCAACCAGGACAGCGTCGTGCAGACCCACCTGTTCGAGGACCGGGTGATGAAGATGGACCACATTCGCATCGAGCCCGGCGTGTCGGTGGGTGCGCGTGCGATCGTCCTCTACGATTCGTGCGTCCGCGCCAACACCACGCTCGACGATCTCTCGCTGGTGATGCGCGGCGAAAGCCTGCCGGCGGATGCCACCTTCCGCGGCGTCCCCGCCAGACGGGTATGAGGCGATTCCGCACAGTCAGGAGTTGAACACGAAGACACGGAGCGGTTTCTGGATTTGGGTGTGCTCTCCGGCATCGTATGCGGATCGTGCCGCTCCGAGCCTCTATCTCTGCGTGTCAGGGGTTGTCTGGGTTGTGGCCTTTCCCAAGCCGGCGCCGCACTCCGAGCACACTTTGCCCGAGGCCCGAACGTCATAGCCGCAGTTCAGGCACAGGCCCCGCTTACGCCGCTGTCGCCGAATCCAGAGGGGAATCCAACGGGGACGCAGCTAGTGGTACATTCTTCACTAGCTGCGTCCCCGTTCCATTCCCCCGTTCCATTCCCCAGAACCTGCACGTCACAAACGTGCTGCGCTGCCTATCAAACCAGAGCGGCCACCACGACTCCAGGGGAGTCGCGACAGATCCCTACACCGATGCCTGCGCGTTCAAAACCCTATCGCCCACGCCGAAACAGGATTGTATCCGCCGGTTTCGGCGGAATGCGAGCAAAATCCAGTCGTGACGCAATAAATACTCCAGGCATACGAAAGATACGTGAACGCCGTCGTGCCAACGGCCTCGATCACAGGCAGAACACCATCATCCCGACCCCGCTTCGTCTCTTCGCGTCTTCGTGCTAGACTCTTTGCGTTAAACTCTTTCGCCGTGTCCATGAACACTGCCGACCCATTGCTCGTCCCTCTCTGGACGCCGCCCCAACCGGTGGCAAGGAACGTCGAACTCTTTCTCTTCGACCTTGACCATAGCCTGGCCCACGACGAGCCCAAGCCCCACATCCGCCGCCGCGCTGTCGGGCGACGCGTCCTTCTGCACCTGCTGGCCAGCCGGCTTGGTGTGGCTCCGGAGGACATCGAAATCGGCCGCGCCGCCGGCGGCAAACCCATGCTCCATTGTCCGCAATCACCGCTGGCTTTCAGTGTGTCCTATACACGTCGCTGGTTTGCGGCCGCACTGACTCAAGGCACGTACACATGGTCGGAAACCGGTTCGGAGTTCACGCTTGAGCGTGTCTTACCGGTGCCTTCTGGGGAAGACACGCTAAAGCGTGAACTCCAGACACAGATCGGCGTCGACGTCGAAACCCTCGACCCCACCATTGAGGCCATGGAAACGGCCCACCACCACTTCCACCCGAACGAACTCGCCCACCTGCAATCGCTCGCACCCGCCGATCGGCCGCTCGCCTTCTATCGCCTCTGGACGGCGAAAGAGGCCGTCCTCAAGGCCCTCGGCACCGGCCTGAGCCTCGACTCGAGACAGGTCGAGATCGAGCCCGGACCCGTCCCCAGACTGCGTATGGCCGGATACAGCATGCATCTGAACCTGTGGCAACTGCCGATCGCCGGCGATACGCTCATCCTCGCGCTGGCGCGTCCGACCCATCCCGGGCAGCCTATTAGCACATTTGCTGAACCCTGAACCCCAAACCCTCGTAGCGATATGAGGATGCGCGCACTTGAGCCGTGCCAAAATAAAGACCCCCGGGGAATCATCGAAATGGCCCAGAATATCCAGCGACAAAATACGCTATAACAGGCTTAAATTAAATGGGTTGCGTGCATTTCTATCCTCGCGTCACGACCCGAAAAAAATTATCAGAATTATCAACTTTGGCCTCGAAAGATCATCAACTCGGAAGGCATCTCGGACGCAAAGCCAAGCCGACCAATCCCATAAGCCAAGGGCGTAGGTTTGCTTGGGCCATTCCAAGTTCAACATCGTCGAGGTGTATGCGGAGGAGAATCTGGCATTGGGCAAACGTATTGCCCGAAAGACGGGATGAACCTTGGCTGCCACACATTCCTGTTCTGCCCGCAGCGCAGCGCGGTTATGTTTTCTGCTTGAGCGGGACAGGTCAGCCGTGCGGAACTCGCCATCTCGCAAGACGAGATTGACCAACTTCGGAACCTGTGCAATCGGTTCGGGCGCTTTGCTGGATTGCCGGGCCTGTTCCATTCCACGCGGATACCGACACTTTCAGACACTTTCGCCGCGGAAAAGTGTCTGTGGTGTCGGCACCGGCACCGGCGATTTCTGTCATCCACACCAGATCCGGGTGCGTGTCGTTATCCCGGCCGGAGTGACCGAAATACACACAGACCGCCCGGAAGATGGTGGTTCGGGACTGGAAATCGGTCGTTCTGTACTGAAAATCGACCATTCCGTACCGAAAACCACGCCCTTTGTACCGAAAGCCAGGCGTGATTTCCGTCCCAGACAGCCACTTTTCGGTCCCAAGTGGGGGTTTTTCCGTCCCGAACGGCCATTTTTCGGTACACAGGTCGTGGTTTTCAATCCGACCTGTGTGTTTTTGGCCGCCTGAATCCCCCGGTAGCGCCCTCTGTGATTGAGAACAGGTCCAGCCCTTAGTGTACTACACCACGGCAGAATTCCTCCCCGCCTCACGCCAGCCAGATTCGCATGATGTCGGCCGTCCGACTCGGGCAGTTCTTCAGCCGCGATGTAGTACGGTGCTGATGGATGCGGAACCTTTGCGGAACCTCGCAATCCAAGGTTCCGCAGGCAGATTACGGGTTGCCCGGACGTTCAATGCGGGTTCATGGGGATGACTCGGTTGGTGCAGCGGAAACGGCGGAGTTGGCTGGCCAAGATCGTCGAGCACGGTTGGGTGTTTCGTTCGCCCGGGAAACCTGGATGAGCCTGCCGGCACGCTAAACACCGCTCTGATTCACCTGCCGGTGTTCACACTGATATCGTGCTCCTTGTTCTGGATGGCGGAGAAGCTCGGCATTGAGAAGGCTCCGGAGATTCTGCCGGTTCAGCATTCCCGTGCGGGGAAGAGGCGAGAAGTGATGAAGCTTGCGTCAACGGCAAAGGCGATTACTGCGGTGGCAACGATCCTCGTGGAGGCGGTGGGCCTGGGACACTCTGGCGACGAATCTCGGCTTTGGGTTCAATCCTTTGTCCGCTACATTCCATCTCGCAGGCGTTGCAGTATTCGGCAGAGGATCGCGATATTCCATGCGTCATCGTCACCCCGGTGATGTCGGCCCTCCATGGTCAGGCCCAGTATCTCGTATGCACCATCCAAACCCAGCTCGCGATCGTGCCCAATTGCCGTGGCAAACAGGCTCTTGATGTTCAGGTGAATAGGACCAAAGGGATATCCGTGCCATTCACCACCGCGTCTCGATACCAGGAACGCCCGAAGTTGAGCCGAGCATTGAGGGCAGACTGCTGTTGCGATCCCTCGGCACCATCCGACCATCGAAGGTTTTATAGATATTGAAAGCTCTGAAATGATCACCATTATCAAGGGACACGCATACGATTTGACGTCATGAGCACGTCAATACCCAAGATTGTCCTCCCCGGTGGCTCCGGATTCCTTGGTGGCATCATCGCCCCAGCATTTGTCTCCGCCGGCTGGGACGTCGTTATCCTTGCCCGCCATCCGGAACGGATCACGCCACGGGCACGGGTCATCGCCTGGGACGGACGCACGATCGGCCCCTGGGCGGCTGAACTCGAAGGGGCCACAGCTATCCTCAACCTCGCCGGTCGGTCGGTCAACTGCCGCTACAACGCCACCAACCGCCGCACCATCATGGATTCGCGTATCGACTCCACTCGCATCCTCGGCCGTGCCATCGCCGCCTGCTCCTGCCCACCCCGCGTCTGGCTCAACTCAAGTACCGCCACCATCTACCGCCATAGCTTGGACCAGCCGATGGACGAATCCACGGGCCAGATCGGCTCCACCCTGGAGGTCAATGACGCCTTCTCCATCGAAGTCGCCACCGCCTGGGAACGCGAACTCGTTGCCGCCGATACACCCCGTACCCGGAAACTCGCCCTGCGCACGGCCATGGTCTTTGGCCGAGGCGGTGGCGGCGTCTTCTCCGTGCTGTGCCGCCTCGTTCGTCTGGGTCTCGGCGGCCGCATGGCCAGCGGCCGCCAATACGTCTCCTGGATCCACGAACACGACTTCTGCCGTGCCATTCAATGGCTCATCGACCACCCCGACGTCAGCGGCCCCGTCAACCTTGCTGCGCCCCACCCGGTGAGCAATGCCGACATGATGCGTATCTTCCGCCGCCAGTGCCGCATGCCGATCGGTCTGCCCGCCGCGCGATGGATGCTCGAAGTCGGAACCTTCCTCATGCGGACGGAAAGCGAGTTGGTTATCAAGAGCCGCCGCGTCGTGCCCGGCCGCCTGTTGGCCTCCGGCTTTCAGTTCCGCTTTCCCGACCTTGAATCCACCCTGGCCGACCTCCTCCGTCCAGCCACGTAGGATCCACCAATGTCTTCGCCCGCATCCGACCCCGTCCCTCTCCCC
>JBEKVL010000379.1:0-6561 GCA_049514055.1 Tepidisphaeraceae bacterium
GGCACGGGAACGGTGGTGTTCGGGAGCTACTACTACTCCTACAACAACGACTACAACGGCCTGTACGTGGCGAATTCGGGCACGACGTTGACGATCGGCAGCGGGGTGACGGTGCGCGGAAAACTGGGGTGCGTTGGCTACAGTGTCATTGGCGGCCAGGGCAGCAGCGGCGGGATAGTGGCCAATCAGGGGACGATCCAGGCGGACATGTCCGGAGGAACGATCTACCTTCAGGCTGCCGGCGGTCAGAACACCAGCACGCTCAAGGCGAGCAACGGGGGCACGCTCTTGGCCAGCAACGGGGGGACGCTGAGCGTCAACGGGCTGACGAACAGTGGGACCGTTAACGCTATCACCGGTGGCACGGTCACCGTGAATGGCGATCTCGTGGTCACGGGATCGGGCATAATCCAAGGTCAAGCCTCTGGCACGATCTCGGTGAAAGGCAGCCTGCTCGGAGACACACAGAACGCGGACCTTTACGCCGCGCGTTCGGCCATTATGTTCAACGGTTCCGGCACTACGGCCAGCCCCCAGCTCCTTGAGGTAATGGGCGGGGATCTCGGGGCCGTTCCTGACGGGTTTCAACACAACTTCGCTTATGACAACTTGACACTGGCCAACAACACGCGCATACAACTGGTAGACCAGTCCGACAACGCCGCCGGCGCAGGGGCGGAAGCCCTGTACGTCAAATCCCTGGTTGTGCCGGCCGGGACGACTCTCGATCTCGACGGGCTGCACCTTTACACGTATGCGGCCCAGGTGAGCGGGACGATCATCGGAGGAACCTTCACGCTGATTGGCGCCGGGGGCTCAATCCCCCTCGATTCGACCTACCCAGGGGATATCATCTCAACCGGTCAGGGCGATCAATGGACCTTCTTCGGCCGCGCGGGCCGGCTTGTTACGGTGGCGGTAGACCCCGGCGGGAGCGGTGCCTCGCCGGCGCCCATTTCGCCATACCTGAGCTATGGCCGGGTTCAATTGGTGGACCCGACGGGGGCTGTCCTGGGCACTGCCGAGGGAACCACCGCGGGCCAGATCGTGCAGCTTACTGGTATTACGTTGCCTGTGGACGGGACCTACGTCGTACGGATGCAGGCCGCGAGTGGCCACTCGACCAGCAAGGGTAACTACCTGTTGACCCTGTGGGATGCCACCGCTGACCAGTACACACTGCCACTTAACCAGCAGCGCAGCGGCGCCATCGACACGGCTTACAACACGGACAAATGGGCGTTCTCAGCCGCGGCGAATACACCGGTCTGGTTCGATCTCGTCAGTCGGGCCGGACCTGGCGTCCAATTCGATCTGTTGGATCCGGACGGGATTCCAGTTTCGGGGTTTGTCAATCTCACGGGCAGCTCCGACCTGATCACTCTGCCGAAATCAGGCGCTTATACGCTGATCGCCCACGGCATTGGCGCCGGTTATGGGGGTACGTATGCCTTCGAAATGGTCCAGACTTCCCAGACCGCCTTGGTGCTCGGCAGCCCCTACACCGGCCAGTTCGTCGGCAGCGGTCAGCCGCAGCTCTTCCGGGTCAGTGACCCGGTGAGCAATCCACTATCGGTGGTACTGAGCGACGCAACCACCGCGGACCACACGGAAGTCTACGTCCGTTTCGGCTCCCCGCCCACGCGCCAGACCTACGACTATGCCGCCAATGGCGCGGGGGCCAGCCACAATCTCCTGGTTCCTTCGGCGAATGCGGGCACGTGGTATGTACTCGTCTATGGCGCCTCAATTCCATCGGCGCCCGACAGTTTCAGCCTGGAAGTGGATTCCTCTGAGGTCGTGCCGACCGGTGCCAGCAATTTCAGCGGCAGTCCCAGCGCCGGGGCCGCCTTCACTCTCAGCGGCGCGGGTTTCACGGCCGGTTCCACCGTCAGCCTCGTGGCCACCAATGGAATGGCCTATCAGGCAACGACCAACAACACTGACGCCTCAACTCAGCTCACCGCCACCTTCGGTCCCAGTCTGGTTCCGGCAGGAACCTACACCATCCGGGTGACGCAGCCGGATGGTTTTTCGGTGGAGTACCCCAAGCCGTTCACCATGACACAGTCCGCCCAGGGGGTGCTCACGACCTCGATCGAGGTGCCCAATCCCGTGGGCTGGCACATGGCCTCGACCCTTTACGTGGACTTTGCCAACACCGGCAACGCCCCGATGCCCGCACCGCTGCTGATGCTCACCGCGACGCAGAACCAGGGCTTGCAGGGGGCATATCTGACGCTGGATAGTTCGCTACAGACCTCCGGATTCTGGACCTCCGCCACCCCTGCTGGTTACGCGCACTCGGTCCAGATCCTGGCCAGCGGTGC
This sequence comes from Tepidisphaeraceae bacterium, assembly GCA_049514055.1. Classification (GTDB taxonomy): domain Bacteria; phylum Planctomycetota; class Phycisphaerae; order Tepidisphaerales; family Tepidisphaeraceae; genus JANYKD01. The sequence continues at coordinate 2,331 of JBEKVL010000379.1, forward strand.
CACGCCGGGCATCCTTGAGCCGGGAGAGTCCATGCGAGTGCCCGTCTATTATGGCGGCTGGACGACCAGTCAGTGGATGCACCCGCCGATCACCTTCTCGCTCACGTCCACCCAGGCCAACGACGCCACGCCCGTGGACTGGGCTTCGATGAAGAACTCGCTTCAGCCCGCCGGTGTTTCCAACATGGCGTGGGACGCCGTCTACGCCAACCTGCTTACGCAGATGGGCGTGAGCGGCTCCGTCTCGCAATACCTGATGCCATTCGTGGGAGTCGTCCTGAGACAGCTGGGAGGCGCTCCGGTTGCCGCTGGGACGGCCGGCCAGTACGTCCAGCTCCTCGACAACGAGGCCGCCTACCTTGGCAGCCTGGGTGAAACAGTAACGGATGTGTCCAAGCTCTGGAGCTTCGCCGTCCAGCAGGCCAGCAACTCCCTCGGCCCCCTGTCGCCGTGCCTGGCCTCCGCGACGGACGACTCCCTGGCCACGCCGGGCAGTCTGTCGCTCAGTTTCAGCCGCGTCTTCGCCGAATCGATTATTGGGCGCAACACGATCGGGCCGCTGGATTTGGGCTGGTCCACGCCATGGCAGACGACTGCGCACGTGGCGTCGGATGGCACGGTGACCGTTACCGAGGCCGCAGGCGGCCAGCGCATCTTCCAGCCTGACAGCCGCACTGGTGGAGCAACATACTTCTCGCAAACCGGCGACACGGGCAGGCTCACCGCGGACGGCAGCGGCGGCTACCTCCTGACCGAAGCGGATGGAACCGCCACCGACTACAGCCACAACGGAGCGCTGAATTACATTCGTGACACCGACGGCAACCGGATCACGGCCGGCTACGCCTCCGGCCGGCTGACGAGCCTGACCGCCTCGTCCGGCCAATCTCTCGCCATCGGCTACAACGTCGCCGGGGCCATCGCCACGGTCAGCGACTCCCAGGGCCGCGTCACGACCTACACGTACGACATTTTCAATCAGAACCTGATTTCCGTCACCGGGTTCGACGGTCAGACGACCGGCTACACCTACGACACGACAAGCGCAGCGCCCGCCCGGAACGCGTTGACCTCGATCGCCTTCCCCGGCGGCACGCACCAATACTTCACGTACGATGGTCAGGGAAGGCTGATCGGCACGTCTGGCGACGGCGGCGCCGAGCCCCTCTCCTTCACCTACGCTCTGGGAGAAGTCAGCGTGACCGATGGGACGGGCGCTACCTCGCAGCTGTACTACAACGAGAATGGCCAGTTGGCCAAGACCGTCGATGCGCTGGGCAATCCCACATACTACACGCATGATGGCAGCTTCAATCTGACGAAGATCACAACCGCCCTAGGCCAGTCGGCAACCTATGCGTACAACGCCGCCGGAGAAGTCACTGCCGCGACGGATTTCCTGGGCAACACGACGACCTTTGCGTATTCCGGCCCATTCAACGAGCTCGCGGCGATGACCGATGCCAACGGGCACACGACCAGGTACGCTTACAACTCCGCCGGCGACCTGCTGCGAACCACCTATGCCAATAACACCTCCGAGACGTTCACCTACGATCCGGAGGGCGATGCGCTCTCCTTCGTAAACGCCAACGGCCAGCCCATCAGCTACGCCTACAACGCGGCCGGGCAGGTGGCCAGCGCGACCTTTTCGGGCGGCACCAGCTATGCCTACACCTACGACAGCTACGGCAATCTGCTCACCGCCACCGACGCCACCGGCATCACGACGTGTACCTATGATCCGGCCACGGAGCTGCTGACGAATGTGGCCTACCCCAACGGCACGGCCCTGGCGTTCACCTACAATGCCGCCGGCCAACGGACGCGGATGGTCGATCAGTCCGGCTTCACGACGAATTACCTTTACGATTCCTACGGTCGACTGTCGGAGCTTACCGATGGCGGCGGCAACCTGATCGTCTCCTATGCCTACGATGCCGATGGCCGCCTTAGCGGAAAGACCAATGGCAACGGCACGTACACCACATACCAGTACGATGCCAACGGCAATGTGCTGCACCTGATCAACTACGCCCCGGGCGGCACCGTGAACAGTCAGTTTGACTACACATACAATGCCCTTGGCCTGGAGACAGGTGAAGCCACACTCGACGGTGCCTGGACCTACACCTACGACGCCGACGGCCAGCTTATTCACGCGGTCTTCGCATCCACCAACACAACGAACATCCCGAATCAGGATCTCACGTATAATTACGACGCGCTGGGCAATCGCACCAGCACAGTCATCAACGGCGTCACCACCGCTTACACCGCCAACAACGTCAACGAGTACACGAGCGTGGGCGGCACGCCGTACGCCTATGATGCCGATGGGAACCTGCTGTCCGATGGGACGAATGCCTACAGCTACAACGCCATGAACGAGCTGGTCGGCGTGGCCGGCTCGGGCGGCACGACCACGTACACCTACAACGCTCTAGGCCAGCGCGTGGCGTCAGCCACAGGCGGCCAGACGACCCAGTACCTGATCGACCCGGCCGGACTCGGGAACGTGGTGGGGACGTACACGGGTGCCGGCAACCTCATGGCTGACTACACATACGGCTTGGGTCTGACCAGCCAAGTGACGACGAGCGGCAATTATTACTATGATTTCGACGCCATCGGCAGCACGGGCGAGCTAACGAATGGCTTCGGCGGCATCCTGAACGGCTATGCTTACGCCCCATTTGGGACGGTCATCCACCAGGCCGGGACCGTGCCCAATCCATTCCAGTTTGTGGGTCAGTACGGCGTGATGGCGGAGGGTAACGGGCTGGACTTCATGCGGGCACGATTCTACGAAACCACTGAAGGGCGGTTCACCCAGCACGATCCGCTGGGCTTGTTAGGTGGCATGAACTTCTATGACTATTGCGGCAGCAATCCTGTTGGTCTTGTTGATCCGGCAGGACTACTAAGCAAAGGGTGGCATACACCATCTTCATTGACCGATCCGGTGGCAGAGGGGGCTGGCGAGGCGGCGGGAAATATCTTTGATGTTGCACATGAATTCTGGAAACCAATCGAAGATCTCAATGAGATGTCGGCTCTTTGGAACGCTTTCTACGAGTTTGCTCGAAGGACGCCCGAGGGGAAGGTCGTTGATGCCCATGTGTTAATCGATAAGCTGACCGGGGAAGTGTCGATCAACAGTGATGGCTGGATATTCTCATCAGGTCGGTACGAATATTTCCGCCAAACAATGACAGGGATCGGACCTTGGGGTTCGGCGCAGCAGATGATTGACGGTTTGAATCCGAGAGTTTTCCAGACACCTGACATCTCCGCCGGCAGCAACGCCGGCAATACCATCCGCCAGCCGGTCTCCTCGCGTGACCCCAACGCCATGTACGGTCCAGGGGGTTATGGTTCGTCCAACTTCGTTCAAGGCAGCGCCACCCTTGCCTACAGCGTCGACTTCGAGAACGATCCCACGGCGACCGCACCGGCACAGCAGGTGGTGGTCGCCGATCAACTCGACCCGAACCTGGACTGGACCACCCTCCAGTTCACCGCTGTCGGCTTCGGCGACAACAACCTCAGCATCCCGGCTGACAGCCAACACTTTGAGACCACGATGGCGATGACCTACAACGGCCAGACGTTCGATGTGGACATCGAACTGGGGCTGACTACTGGTACGGGGCAGGTGTTCGCCCGCTTCCAGTCGATTGATCCCACCACGGGCCTCCCGCCCAACGTGCTGACTGGCTTCCTGCCGCCGGAGGATGGCACCGGCCGCGGCATGGGATACTTCTCCTACACGGTCAAGCCCAAAGCGGGGTTGCCCACCGGCGCGGAGACCCACAGCGTTGCCCTAATCTCCTTCGACGGCCAGCCGCAGATTGCCACCGATCAGGTCGATCCGGAAAACCCCGCCGCGGGCACAGACCCCGCCAAAGAGTGTCTCAACACCATCGACTCCGGCAGGCCGACCAGCGGCGTGGCCCCTTTGCCCGCCACGACCGGCCAATACAGTTTCACGATGAACTGGTCCGGCCAGGATGACGCCGGCGGCTCCGGCATCGCCAGCTACGACATCTGCGTCTCCGACAACGGTGGAGGCTTCACCCCGTGGCTGAGTAACCAACCGGCGACGGCCACGTCCGAGACCTTCCCCGGCGTCCTTGGCCACACCTATGCCTTCTACAGCGTAGCCACCGACAACGTCGGCAACGCAGAAACCAAGACCACGCCCGACACCCAAGTGACAGTCATCGAC
>JBEKVL010000380.1:0-6547 GCA_049514055.1 Tepidisphaeraceae bacterium
GGCCGTCGCCATCCCGCTGAAGAATCCGTTCAGCCTGACGGTGGCATGCAAGTTCGCGTTGTTCTTCGTGCTGGTGCTTCTGGTAGTTAAATGGGTACAGACGCATGTCCCGGGGCGCGGCGTGTACGGGGTGGCCGCCCTGGCGGGCCTGACGGACGTGGACGCCATCACCCTGTCGATGGCCGGCCTGGCCCGCGATCCGGCCCGCGAGGGCAATCCGGTGGCGATCGCCGCCGTGGCGGTTGCCGTGGCCACCATCAGCAATACGCTCAGCAAAAGCGGCCTCGTCCTGGCGCTTGGCTCATCACCGCTGAAGGTTCGCATGGGTCTGTGTACGCTGGCCGTGCTGGTGGTCGGAGCAGGCAGCCTGTTCGTGCATCTGTAGCCGGGTCTGGACGCCTATGATTGGTCTGACAATGTCCCCCTGGCTTCAAAATCTTCTTGTCTGGCTCCTCGTGGGCGGCTGCGCTGCGGTCGTGCTGGGCGGGGTCGTTCGAGCATTTCGGGGCAGGAGTTCGCCGCTGGGCCGCTGTTGCGCCAAGGGATGTCCGCCCGAGTCTCCCGCGGCCAAGCCGGTGGATGGCTCGCAGCATGTTGTGTTCTTGCCGGCCGAGTCGCTGGCGGGGCGGGCGCGTAAGAAGTGATGGCGGCGATTGCAGTCTCAGGTGACGTGTCGCACGCGAGCGAAGGTGCCCGATATCAAACTCGAGGCCGATCAGGAACAGCAGCAGGATCAGGCCGATCTGGCTGAGAACCGTGAACACCGGCGCCACGCCGGGGTCGAAGATGTGCGCTGAGAGATGCGGTAGCCATCCGGCCGCCTCGAACTTGCCGAGCACCGCAGGGCCGAGGATCAGTCCCGCGAAGATTTCTCCCACGATTGCGGGCTGGCCAAGTTCGCGGAACAGGGCGGCGAAGACTCGGGCCACCACACTGATGACGACCAGCTGGACCAGGACGATGAGGAGTCGTTCTTCCGACTCCACGCCACCCGCCGCGACCAGATTGGACAGCATATTCTGCATAGACACAACCTGCTGCAAAAGTGGTTTTGACGACCGATTGCTCCGCTTGTGTCGGGAGCAATCGCCAAAGGGGAAAATTCTCGGCGTGTGAAACGGGGATTTCCCGTGGGAGTCTTGCCATGGCACGGCGTGCGGCCGGCGGGGACGTGACCATTGTCTCGGGCTGCGGTTCCTAACCACAAACCGTCATCCCGAGCGTACTCGCGAAGGATCTGGCCTCGCAGTCCAAAGCCAGATGCTTCGCGAGTACGCTCAGCATGACAACGGCGGTGGTGTAAACCGCTTGCAACCCATTTGGATTGACGGACGCATGTGTCAAAAAGTGTTGCCACACCCTGTCGTCATGGCTGTACTTGATTGCGGGTGAATTATGAAAATGATCGCGAGTCTGATTGCGACGGCTCTGACGGCATTGCTGGCATCACACGCCGCATACGCGGATGAAGCCCGCCCGCTCGTGCTCAAGGCCGACACGCTTCGGAAATACGTCGAGACGTTGAACAAAAACGACCGCGAGCTCTTTCCGCAGCACATTCCCAATGCGGCCGCGCTCGAGTTTCTTAAGAAGAACATCCCGCTGCTGGACTGCCCTGACAAGGAGATCGAGGAGATTTACTATTTCCGCTGGTGGACGTTTCGCAAGCACATCAAACAGACGCCGGATGGGTTTGTGATGAGCGAGTTTCTGCCGACCGTCGGCTGGGCCGGGAAGCACAACACGATCAGTTGCGCGGCCGGGCATCACCTGCACGAAGGACGCTGGTTGAACGAGGCGAAGTATCTCGATGACTACTCTACCTTCTGGTTCCGCAAGGGTGGGGCCGTGCGTAGCTACAGCTTCTGGGCGGCCGACTCGGTCTGGGCGCGGTTCCTCGTCACGGGCGACGACCGACTCATCCGTGACCTGCTGCCGGATCTGATCGCGAATTACGAGGCGTGGGAGAAAACGCATCGCGATGCGAACGGCTTGTACTGGCAGATCGACGACCGCGACGGGATGGAGGTGTCGATCGGCGGCAGCGGCTATCGGGCGACGATCAACAGCTACATGTACGGCGACGCGGTGGCGATTGCGAAGATGGCCGACCGCATGGGGCAGAAGGATGTGGCCGAGAAGTTCCGTAGCAAGGCGGCCGAAATCAAGCGGCTGACACAGGAGAGGCTGTGGGATGCCGAGGCCCAGTTCTTCAAAGTGCTGCCGCGCGGCGAGGGCAGGAAACTGGCGGATGTCCGCGAAGAGCACGGGCTGACGCCGTGGTATTTTGGCCTGCCGGAAGCGGATAAATCCGCGGCGTGGAAGCAGCTTATGGACCCCAGAGGATTTTACGCGCCGTTCGGGCCGACGACGGCCGAGCAGCGGCATGGGAAGTTCGCGCTGGCGTACACGGGGCATGAGTGCCAGTGGAATGGGCCGAGCTGGCCGTACGCCACCGCCGTCACGCTGACGGGCATGGCCAACCTGCTCAATGACTACCAGCAGGATGCGGTCAACCGCAGGAACTACCTGGATATCCTGCAAATCTACACCAAGTCGCATCGGCTGAAACTGGATGACGGGCGGGTGGTGCCGTGGATTGATGAGAACCTCAACCCGCTGACCGGCGACTGGATCTCGCGCACGCGGCTGAAGAGTTGGAAGAACGGGACATGGGATGCCGGCAAAGGCGGCGAGGAACGCGGCAAGGACTACAACCACTCCACCTACTGCGATCTGGTCATTAACGGCCTGATCGGCCTGCGCCCACGGGCGGATGAGACGGTTGAAGTCAACCCGCTGGTGCCCGAGGGGGCGTGGGACTACTTCTGCCTGGATCAGGTGTACTATCACGGGCGCTGGCTGACGATCCTGTTCGACAAGACCGGCGGGCGCTACGGCAAGGGCAAGGGGCTGCGCATCTTCGCCGATGGCGTGCAGATCGCGGCGTCCGACCGTTTGGAACGTATAACCGGGTCACTGGGAGCGCGGCCGTCCTCGGCCGCCAATGAGACCACTCCCGTGAATGCGGGCGGGGACGCCCGCGCTCCCATTGCCGTTCCGCCCGAAACCACCGGCGGCTGGTTGAAACATGAGAAGAGCCCGGTGATGGGCGGAAAATACGGGACGTGCTTCGATATCTCGGTGCTGCGCGAGGGGGACAAGTATCGCATGTGGCTTTCCTGGCGGCCTAAGAAGAGCGTGGCCATTGTCGACAGCGCCGACGGCATCACCTGGAGCGAACCGCCGCGGATTGTGCTGCCGCCACGCAAGGAAACCGGCTGGGAGGACGACATCAACCGCCCGGTGGTCCTCAAGCGTGGCGATGCCTATCACATGTGGTACACCGGCCAAGCCAAGGGACATTCGGCCATCGGCTACGCCACCAGTCCCGACGGCATCACCTGGACACGGGTGAGCGACCAGCCGGTATTGTCGGCCGAGCAGCCGTGGGAGAAGGTCGCGGTGATGTGCCCGCATGTGATCTGGGATGAGGTCGGCAAGCTCTTCCGCATGTGGTATTCCGGCGGCGAACAGAACGAGCCCAACGCCATCGGCTACGCCACCAGTCCCGACGGGCTGGTGTGGACCAAGCGCGAGAGCAATCCCGTCTTCGTTCCCGATCCGAAACTCGACTGGGAGAAGCACAAGGTCACGGCCTGCCAGGTGGAGAAGCGGGGCGACTGGTACATCATGTTCTACATCGGCTTCCGCGATGAGCCCCACGCCCAGATCGGCATCGCCCGATCGAAGGATGGGATCACCAACTGGCAGCGGCACCCGGCCAACCCCATCATCCGCCCGGGCCTGAACAAGTGGGACCACGACGCCTGCTACAAGCCATACGCCATCTTCGATGGCAAGCAATGGCTCCTGTGGTACAACGGCCGGCACGGGAGTTTGGAGCAAATTGGCGTTGTGGTGCATGAGGGGGAGGACCTGGGTTTCGAGGAGAAGCGATGATAACGCTACGCAACGATCCAGCCTCGATAGGGGCGAAAGATATTAGCCCACGGCGTAAGCCGTGGGAAAACGTGTACGCGCAATCAGCAAGCCCCGTGGGGGCGACAGATCTTCCGCCCCTACGGGGCCCATCGTCTTTCCTCGCCCCGCATTCGTCCCACGACTTACGTCCTGGGCTAATGTCTTCCGCCCCTGACCGGGGCCGGACCAGAGGCCGCGGAGTACCGCGGTCCACGGGCGGGACGCCTGTGCTACGAAGCTCACACCGTCTGTTCATGCCTGGTCGGCGATTTGGAAAAATTCAGGGCGGCCTGGACGAAGCCGAGGAACATGGGGCTGGGACGCAGGGGGCGGCTGGTTAGTTCGGGGTGGGCCTGGGTGCCGAGGAAGAAGGGGTGGACGTCGTGCGGGAGTTCGAGGATCTGCATGATGGGGTGGTTGGGGGCTTTGCCGGAGAAGACCAGGCCGTGTTTCTCCATGGTTTCGATGTAGCGGGGGTCGACCTCGTAGCGGTGGCGGAAACGCAGGCGGGCCTGGGCGGCGTTGGCGAACAGCCTGGCGGCCATCGTGCCGGGCTTGAGGATGACGTCCTTGCCGCCCAGACGCATGTTGCCGCCGAGGCCCTCGATCTTCTTCTGCTCGGGCAGTTTGTCGATCACCGGCTCGCCGCAGTCCGGGTCGAACTCGGTGGAGTTGGCCGACGTCAGCCCGCAGACATTGCGGGCAAACTCGATGACCGCCATCTGGAAGCCCAGGCACAGACCGAGGTACGGGATGCGTGCTTCGCGGGCGTGGCGGATGCACTCGATCTTGCCCTCGGTGCCGCGGACGCCGAAGCCGCCGGGGACGATGATGCCGTGGCAGTCGGCCAGGCGCTTGGCCACGTTGGCATCGTCGATGTTGGTGGTGTCGATCCACTTGAGCTGCACGTCGGCCTCCAGGTGTACGCCGCAATGTTCGACGGCCTTGATGATCGAGGCGTAGGCGTCGCGCAGGGCGACATATTTGCCGGTGATGCCGATGGTGATGTGGCTGCTCGCCCGGCCGATGCGGTCGACAAACCAGCGCCATTTCGTGCGCTGCTGATCCTCGTGGCGCTGATCGACATGGTCGTGGAGGTTGAGCAGGGTCAGCACCTCGCGGTCGATGCCCGCGTCGCGCAGGGCGTCGGGCACGAGGTAGACGCTCTCGACATCGTGCATGGAAATCACGCGGCGCAAAGGCACGTTGGTGTACATGGAGATCTTCTGACGCACCTTGTCGTTGACGGGGTTGGAGGCGCGGCAGGCGATGATGGCCGGCATGATGCCCATTTCCATGAGGCGCTTGATGCCGAGTTGGGCGGCCTTGGACTTCTGCTCGCCGAGCGCGCCGGGCTCGAGGACGTAGGTCAAGGCGACGAAACAGACGGCGTTCTCGCCTTCCTCGTAGGCCAGCTCGCGGCAGGCTTCAAGGTAGATGTTGTTCTCGTAGTCGCCCACGGTGCCGCCGACTTCGACGAAGATCACGTCGGCGTTGGTCTTGACGGCCAGTTCGCGCAGCTTGTGTTTCACCTCGCCGGTGACGTGCGGAATGGTCTGCACGTCGCGGCCGAGGTAGGAGCCCTCGCGTTCCTTCTTGAGCACGGAGGAGAAGATCTGGCCATTGGTGGTGAAGTTGGCGGCCGAGAGGTCCTGGTCGAGCAGGCGCTCGTAGGTGCCCAGGTCCATGTCGGTTTCCATGCCGTCATCGAGAACGAAGACCTCGCCATGGCGATAGGGGTTGAGCGTGCCCGAGTCGATGTTGTAGTAGCCCTCCATCTTGATGGGGGCGACCTTCAGTCCCTTGTCCTGCATGAGCTTGGCCAGGGACGATGAGAAGATGCCCTTGCCCAGGCCGGAGATGACGGTGCCGACGACGATGACGTACTTGTGCCGGCCCTTCAGATAACCGTGGGGCATCGGGGTGTAGAATTCCGTTTCTTCCTTCGATTGGCCGACGCTGGCGAGTAGATCCTGGCTCATGGGGTTATTCCAGTTAATGCGGAATGCTTGAATGCGGAATGCGGAATGTTAGAGCGACGAAGCGACGAAGCGACGAAGTGACAAAGGGGCGGAAGTCCTTGGGCGGATGGCCGCGTGGTGAGGCTGGCGAAGTTGGATGCGGGCTGGGTCATTGTTGCTGCTGTTGCTGTTGTTGCGGCCTGCGATAACGATGAACAAACTCGGCGTACTGCTCCGGGGTGTCGATGCCGTGGGTGGCGCGGGATACCTTCAGTACGAACAACTTGCGGCCATGTTCCAGGGCCCGCAATTGTTCCAACTTCTCGGCCTGCTCCAGCGGCGTGGGCTTCCAGGACGCGTAGTCGAGCAGGAATGTGCGGCGATAGGCGTAAATGCCCAGGTGCAGGAAGTAGTGCGGCGAGGGGTTGGTGGCCGGGTCGCGGTGGTAGGGGATGGGCGAGCGGGAGAAATAGATGGCGTGGCCGGAGTGGTTGGTAATGCACTTGACGAGGTTCGGGTTGGCGACGTCGTCGCCGGCCGGGAATGGAGTGGCGGCGGTCGCCATGTCGTCATCGGTGGTTTGCAGGCGGGCGATGAGGTCG
>JBEKVL010000381.1:0-6545 GCA_049514055.1 Tepidisphaeraceae bacterium
TGCCTATGACCGATAATCGGCAAAGGCTGCTCACGGCGATCACCTCGAAAATCCGCTCACCAGGCGATAATGGTGTGCGCGTAGTTGATGCTGCGCGTTTTGAACTTGGGGGGAAACTCCAGCTTTGACGTGTTGTATGATCGGCCCGCCGAGGGTAGAGTTACTGGTTTGGAAACCATTAACCGGCGCCATGACCTGGCCGGTTAGGGAAGCGAGCCGCTCATGCAGGAAGCCACAACCAAAGGCATCTACGACTTTCAGTCGGCGTTCTACGACATCACCTTCGGGCGGCTGGTTCAGCGGCGGATTGCCCAGGCGATCGGGCACCTGGACATTCAGGACAGCGATTTCGTGCTGGATCTCGGCATCGGCACCGGCAACTCGCTGAGCCACTTCCCGGGCAAAGGCAGGATCATCGGCATCGACCTTTCCGAAGGCATGCTGCGCGAGGCCCGCAAGAAGATCAGCGAGCGCGGTCTGGATCACGTGCAGTTGCTCCAGGCCGACGCCCTGTGGCTGCCGTTCGCCGATGACGCTTTCGACCATGTGTTCATCAGCCACGTCATCAGCGTGGTCAGCGACCCGTACCGGCTGATCCGCGAGGCGCAGCGGGTGGCCAAGCCCGATGCGCGCATCGTGATCGTCAACCACTTCCAGTCGGACAACCGGTTCGTGGCCCTGGTCGAGAAGTGGCTTTGCCCGCTGTGCAGCAGACTGGGGTGGCGCAGCGACCTGGTGCTCCAGGACATCATCGAACGTACCGGCATGCAGGTGGACTACCGCTTCAAGCTCGACAGCATCGATCTCTGGGAGACGGTGGTCGTTTTCAACAACAAGGTGGCCCTGCGACACGAGGCCGCTGAACGGCGCGAGTACGCGGTGGCGTAGTCCACGATCAGACGCCCCACTCTGTGTGGAACGTCCCGGGCTTGTCTGTGCGCTCGTAGGTGTGCGCTCCGAAGTAGTCGCGCTGGGCCTGGATCAGGTTGGCCGGCAGGCGGTCGCGGCGGTAGGCGTCGAAGTAGGCCAGGCTGCCGCTGAACGCGGGCGTGGGGATGCCATTGGCGATGGCGGCCGTGACCACGCGGCGCCAGGCTTCCTGGCGCTGGTTGATCGCATCCTTGAAGCGCTTGGCCACCAGCAGGTTGGCCAGCCCCGGCTCCTCGGTGAACGCCTTCATGATCTCGTCGAGGAAGACCGCGCGGATGATGCAGCCGGCCTTCCAGACGCGGGAGATTTCCACCATGTTCAGGCCGTAGCCGAAGGTCTTGTCGCCCGCGGCCAGCATGGCGTAGCCCTGGGCATAGGAGCAGATCTTCGAGCAGTAGAGCGCCGAGCGGACATCGTTGATGAACGCCTTGATGTCGCCTTTGTAGACGGCGGGCCTGGGGCCGGTGAGTTGCGAGGCGGCGGCCACGCGCTGTTCCTTGATGCTCGACAGGTTGCGGGCATCGACGGCGGCCGTGATCGTGGGGATGGCCACGCCGAGATCGAGCGCGGTCTGCGTGGTCCACTTGCCGGTGCCCTTGGCGCCGGCCTTATCGACGATCAACTCGACCAGCGGCTTGCCGGTCTCCTTGTCGGTGTAGTTGATGACCTTGTGGGTGATCTCGATCAGGAAGCTCTTGAGGTCGCTGCCCTGGTTCCACTCGGTGAAGACATCCTGAAGCTGCTTGTTGTTGAGCCCGCCGACGTTCTTGAGCAGGTCATACGCCTCGGCGATGAGCTGCATGTCGCCGTACTCGATGCCGTTGTGGATCATCTTCACGAAGTGGCCAGCGCCCTTGCTGCCCATGTAGCCGACGCACGGCCCGGAATCGCTCCTGGCGGCGATTCTGGTGAGGATCGGTTCGAGGTGCTTGTACGCCTCGGGATCGCCGCCGGGCATGATGGCCGGGCCCCAGAGGGCGCCTTCCTCGCCGCCGGAGACGCCCATGCCGAAGAACTTGATGCCGGTGCCGGCCAGGGCGGCCACGCGGCGTTCGGTGTCGGTGAACAGCGAGTTGCCGCCGTCGATCACGATGTCGCCGGGCTGCAGGAGCGGCTTGAGTTCCTCGATCACGGCATCGACCGGAGCGCCGGCCTTGACCATGATGAGAATCCGCCGCGGCCGCTCCAGCAGTTGCACGAACTCCGCCAGCGTCTTGCCGGCCTTGGCTTTCTTGCCCTTGGCCAGTTCGTTGATGAAATGCTCGGTCTTGGACCAGGTGCGGTTAAAGACCGCGATGGGGAACCCGTTGCGTTCGATGTTGAGCGCGAGGTTGCGACCCATGACTTCCAGACCAATGACGCCAAATGACTGACCTGCCATGTTCGATATCCTTTAGAAAAAGCCGGCGGGTATTTTGGGCTTTTGCGGCCGTTTGGCAATGGGGGATCCGAAATGAAGCACGCTCTTCCGGAGGATCTGAAGTCAAGTGCTGATCATTCAGTACAGCTTTGGCGCCTGCCTCCAATCGTTGTCCTTGTCCCGGCCATACTCGACCACACGCGGGCGGCGTTCGCGGAGGCGCACGGAATCCACGCCGAGAAAGTGACCGGTGGATTTTTGCGACTTGCCCACGCACTCCAGCCGCAGCGTGTATTTGCCCGGCTCGGGCCAGAAATCCAGCAACGGGAATTCGGCCACGGCCGTCTCTTCCGAGTACAGGTCGATCGGTTTGCCCAGGCGAACGCCGTTGAGCGCGGGCTGGTAGATGCCGAAATCGTAGGACGTCGTGAGCTTGAGCACGAGGCGGCGCGGCTCCTTCTTCTTCACCTCGAAGGGGATCTCCACCCAGGCGTTGGCCGGGCTGGTTGGCTGATAGAGGAGTTGGGCGTAGTCGGTCCAGAGTTCGCCCTTCTGAACACCGGCATTTCCCGCCCCGCGGTTCGCCGCGTCGGCAAAGTCGCTGCCTTTGACGAGCAGGTCCAGTTCCGGCAGCTTGCGCTCAGCCGCCGGTGGAATGGTGGTGAACTTCTTCGTCGGGCCTGCCTGATACCAGAACGCCACCGTGGCATAATCGTCCTCGCGCTCGTTCCAACTGTCGTGTTTGCCCCTGGGGTTCTCATCGACCGAGATCCAGCCGAAATGCTCGAAGGTCACGCGAATGCGCTTCTGGAAGACGATCGGGTCGGCCACGTGCCAGCGGTAGGCCGTGGTCTGGCCGCCCAAGGCGCCCCAGGGGTCGGTGTGCGGCACGCCGAAATACGGGAAACTGCACTTGCGCAGCCCCCAGGCGCAGAGGAAATAGTCCTCGGTGCCGGTGCCCCAGATCGACGCGGTCTTGTCGTCGTCGAGGTAGATCTTCTCATCGCCCTCGCCGAACCACTCGGGGCTGCGCGTGCGAACCGACAGGACGGTGCCCACATAGTGGCCCCGGCCCTCGGCGTCGAGTACCACATAGTCCCGGCCTTTCTGCACCGGATACTCCTGGCGGTACTGGGCACAGAAATAGGGCGCGTCATCCGGCAATTTGTCCTGGGTTTGCCAGTCTACGTTGTAATAGAGCAGCGCGATGTTCTTCTGGCTGTCGTTGGCGATCTCGACCCGGGCGGATTTGGCGAACGGCATCGGCCAGAAACAGTTGTACGCGGCCCCGCCTTCCACCTGCACGGGCAGGCTCTTGACCTCCGCCTGCCGCCCGAACCCCGCCGCAAAGTAGTCACCGACCGGGGCCTCCACGTCGGGCTTTTCCCGGCCATCCCAGTAGATCCGGAGAATCATCTCCTGCGGATTGGCCGCCCCTTTCGGGGCCCACGGCTGGGGATGCGGCCCGAGAAACGTCAGCCAGATGTGCCGGATGATGCCGGGTCCTTTCATCTCGGCCAGCACCTGCGTCTTCCCGGGTGCGACGGTGCAGTTGTCGTTATTGGAGTCCGGGTCCGGCTGGCCATTGGGGAGTTTCGCCGTCGAAGAACTCCGCATGCTCCGGCCCTGCCGGGCTCGCCAGAGTTCGCCCAGTTCGCTCTGGGCAATTGCCGACTGACCGAGGAGAAGGAATCCGATCGCAATCGTAGCAACGAAGTGTCTCATACCGGACCTCCGATCTTGGGATAGTGCGTATCCGTCATAGCATAACGGCCGGGTTCAGATTGTCGCCACTCCGGAACCAGTCTGAAATCGCCCGCCATCACTTGTCACGCGTGACGAACTTCCGCACGAAATCGCGCACCGAACGGGTGAAGCTGAACTCGGCCGAGTCGGGCAGATTGCGCGAGGGGGCCTGGATCCAGCTTTCGATGACGTACTGATCGGGGACGCCGTCAACCATGACGTAGTCCTGGCCCTGCCGCATGATCGAGACATACCAGGTGGAATCGTCGGCCAGGCCTCGCCGCTTGAGCGAGGGATAGTCCGACGCCCAGTAGATCAGGCTGAACGGGACCTTGCCGGTGCGGCAGTGGCGCTCGATCTTCCTCACTTCCTGCCAGTTTCCGCGATCGAAAACCGTGAACTCGGCCCAGTTGACGTCCAGACGATAGAAATCCAGGCCACGGACCTGCATGTCGGCCAGGCGCTTTCCCAGGGCGTCGAACCAGCGGATCTGGTCGGCCAGCGGGATGAATGGGTAGGGCTCGATGTCGCCGATGCGGACGCCCGGGTACTGCTTGCGGACCAGGGCGACGAACGCCGCGGTTTCAGCAACAGCGTAGTCGTCGTCCTGGTGGATCTCCTTGCGGGCGCAGCAGAGCGGTTCGTCCATGGCGATGGCGTGAATGCGGCCGCCCAGACGCTGCACACGGTCCCACGTCTTGCGCTGGACGTTGAAGGTCTTCTCGCCGGTGGGGCCCCAGGGCTTGACAGCGCCGACTTCGAGTTCGAGCTTGACGCCCCACTGCTGGAGCATCGGCAGCCAGGCCCCGAGCTGCTCGTCGGTGAACTGCTTGTTGAGCTGGTGATCGGCGTACCCGATCGCACTGATGAGCGAGCGCGTGTCTTTCCACTGGTCGGGCTGCTCGAAAAGCTCGCGGAAACAGCGGCCGTTGTCCTGCGTGGGCGGGTACATGGCGACGGCCGGCCGGGTCGCGGGCTGTGCCAGGGCGCTGGGAACGACCGTCAGGCAGGCCAGAAAGCAGAAGCACAGGGTGTGGCGACAATTCAGCATGATAGCTCCAACTTCCCCGAGGGTGGTGCGAACGTCAATGGTCGTGCCGTGCGGCCGGCGCCTCGCATCACAGAGACCGCCAGGAGAAGAGGGAAGGCTTGTGGTGGATGGCGCGGGCAAATTCGGCAGCCTTGCCGTCGAACAGGGCGGCGCGGGCCTGTTCGAGTTCCCGGGCCTCGGGACCTTCGAGTTCTTTGGCCGAGCGTTGCGAGATTGCGGCAAGCTGTTCGAGGATGGAGTGCATCCTGCGCATGGCGGCGATGGCCGCCCGGCTGGAGTTGAGGTAGAGATGTTCCGTGAAGTGCTTGTCCGGGGGGTGTCTGCTGCGCAGCGAGTGGGCTATGTCCAGGGCATCGCGCAGCGAGGCAAGGTTGCGGTCGTAATCAAGGAAGAGCCTGACCAGGCGGCCGCGGCTTTCGGCCGCGCCGCCGCGCGCGAGAGCCGCAATGGCTGTTTCGTCGAGTTTGCGGAGACTCCCGATGGCGAGTTTGCTGCGACAGGAGGCGATCGCGGGGCGCAGACCGGCCGGCGCGAAGCTGTAGGTGACGCGTCCAGAGCCGCCGCAGAAATCGCAGGGACTGTGCCCGAGGCTGAGGCATCGTTCGCAGGGCTGGTCCGTCTCGGGAATGCTCCCGGTCCCCACGCAATGGGGGCACTCCTCGAAGCCCTGCCGGCAGTAGAAGCAACGGAAATCGGCGAAGGCGAGGATGAGTGCGAGGGTAAGATCGCGGCCCATGAGACCCTGAATGGCATCGAGAAGTTCCTGGTCATCAGGCAGTATATGGTGGGCCATGCCCTCAAGAAAAAGGCGAGCCGCCTCTTCGCGCCGGCCGGCGCGCAACCGGTCGGCAACAGACTGCAACACTCGTTCGGCAAGGTGAGCTGGATTGGTCGACATGGGCTCGATATCCGCGGTAATCCGGGCATCCACGAATCGTGGGTATATTGCGGGCGGAAGCGCCACAATGCAAGGACATGCGGGCGGTTCGGAGTGCCGCCTCCAGAGGCGGTCTGAAGAGCCGCCTGAAAGCGGTACTCTGAACGCACGATCAACCTCTAACGTGGCGGGTTCAGAGGCAGTTCCAGCCACGCGAGCCCGATGTCGCGTTTCATGTGACTGGTGCTGTTGCCGCCCGGGGCATCATAGAGGACGGCCAGCCGGTTGCCGACTTTCACGACACCGGGCAATCCGACGCACTTCTTCGACCACGTGCAGTTCGTGCCATCGAGCACGACCGCCTTGCGAGCCGCGTCCCATTTGTTGAGATCCCGGGTCCAGTAGACCCAGACAGAATCCGTGAATTCGCCGCCGTCCAGGCCGATGTGATTGGTGAAGAAGAACCAGGTCCTGTTGGCCGGCTCGTAGTAGACGGATGAGTTCTCCACCTGCTCTTCAATCGGGACCATGGGGGCGGGGTCGGGTATCCACGCACCATCGAGGTTCTTCGTGCGGGCGAT
>JBEKVL010000382.1:0-6510 GCA_049514055.1 Tepidisphaeraceae bacterium
CGGCAGGTTCGGGTCGTGGTCTTCAGCCCGCCGGATGGCGTCGGCGCTTTCAACCTGATGATCAAGTTCGTCGCCGTCCAACGCCGCATTCCTCGCCACGTTTTGCGCACGCCGCACCTGGCGTGCTTTGGCCACGGTCTGTTTCTGCTGGACCTGACCCTGCTGGGCAACCCAAGTGAATGGATTGATCTGGCTCATAACAGTATCCGACTACTCTGTTTATCGGCACTGTCCCGGCTCGCCATCAACTGAAAACCGCGCGAACGCGCACAAACTGCTTCCCGCCGATCGGGTTGAGAACGCCGGGATGCGGTTTGTTGAACTGCAAAACAGTCAGTTCCCGCCGGTCGCGGGGGTCGAACCAGCACCTTCGCCGACCATACTCGGCGGCACAATCTGCGCGGTCACGCCGTGGTTTACTTTCGCCTGTTCGACCGCTTGAATATCGGTTGCGTTCACGGTCTTGAGCGAGAGCTGGGCATCGGTCACCAGCTCGCCCTTGACGCCGACAAACTTGTCGATGAAGGTCGCGAACTTCGGGTCGTTCGCACGCACATAGCACAAGGATCGGCCGGTCGCGGGATCGGTGATCCGGTAGAGCGTCTGGTTGTCTCCCGGTTGCACCGCCGATGCCTGAAGCATACCCAGCGCGGTGAACGTGGTGATGCCTGCATCCACCTTCGCCTGCGCCGCAACCCGGTCCTGCTGGGTCTTGGCGAGCTTGTCTGCGGCTTCCGCCATGTCTTTCTGGGTTGCCAGCCATTGCTCGCGATTGCGGTTCTTGATGACCAGACATTGCAGCAGCACATCCGCGTGAATCTTGTTCTGGCTCGGGAGGTACTGGTTCTGCATCAGCTTCTTGCACGCATCGATGAGCTCGGCGTAGGGCCGCTCACCCAGAGGCACGGCGTCGGCGGCCTTGGCGTCAACTTCGAGCTTCTCATATTCCGCCATCGCAACGGCCACATGATCCACTTGTGGTTCGGCGGGCTGGATGTCGGCCACCGCGGGCTGGGTGGTCGGCCCCTTGGCGGAGTCGGTGTTGCTCGCGAGAATCGGGCGCGTGGTCGGGGGATTGTCGCCGCCGGCCGACGCGATGGGCTTCTCGTTGATCTGCTTGACCGGATCGACGAACTTCTGATGGACATACAGGTAAGCCTCGGCAGGGGGCTTGATCATGTAGTATTCATCCTGCTCGCCGATGATCTGCACCTCGGCGCCCTTCTGCAGTTTGCACTGCACGGTCACCTTCATCGGGACCAGATTTGAACCGGCACGCACGTTCAGCGTGTCGGCCGTGACCCTGCCGGTGCTCGACGTGCCTTCGCGGTTGACGAATGCCTTGGCAACCACGCTGAACGAGCCTTCCGGGGGCACGATCTTGAGCCAGTCGAATTTCACGCCCACGACGGTGACAGGCATGCCCTTGTCAACCTTGGCCGTGGCGTAGTAGTTCTCGCCCGGCCCGGAGCGGATCTGCACGCTGGGCGCATTGGTTGCGCCGAGGAACTGATAACGTGAGTTGGCCACCTCAGGCTGCGCCGCAGGGGGAGCAACCTGGGCGGAAACACCCGTGGCGAAGAGCGCGCCGAGAATCGAAGCAGAGAAAACAGCCGTTAGAAGTGAAGAACGAGCCGCCATGTTGGCACCTCCGTGTGCTAGAAGCTCATGTCCCGCGACCTTCCTATCGCGTCTGGGACCCATGGATTGT
The DNA here is from genome assembly GCA_049514055.1 of Tepidisphaeraceae bacterium. Classification (GTDB taxonomy): domain Bacteria; phylum Planctomycetota; class Phycisphaerae; order Tepidisphaerales; family Tepidisphaeraceae; genus JANYKD01. The sequence continues at coordinate 1,712 of JBEKVL010000382.1, forward strand.
ACTGTCGAAACTCAAACCCGCAATATGCGGGGCCTGTTCCAACACCACACCATTATGGCAAGTGTCATCTGAAAGTAAAGAGAGAAATACGTCGGGTAGTCCGGTGGGGGTCCACGACCGTTGTTGCAGGGGCTATCGAATCGCATTCGACGCCCATCGGTCATTCTGAACGTACTCGTGAAGAATCTGGCCTTGGACTCCAAAGCCAGATGTTTCGCGAGTACGCTCAACATGACGGTTCTCGGCAGTCCGTCGCAATGACGGTCGTGAACCCGTCCGGTGGAGCGTCGCCCGGCGGGGTTCCCATCACATACCCGAGCGACGTTCAACTCGACAATCGCAGTTGTCTGACCTCTTCGCGGGCGAGGGCCGATACGATCATGTTCAGCTTCGATAACGCCTGCCTGCCGGCCATGTCCGCGTCGGCTTTCCCGAACTGGACTCCCAGCCGCTGCTGGCCTCCCGGCGTCTCGACCGCGTGTCGGACGAAGGCTTCCAGCAGAACCTCCGAATCCGCGTGACGCAGCAACAGCCGCAGCCTCTGCCCTTCGACGATCCGTATCGGGTTGCCGGTTCCGGAGGACTTGACCAGCAGACTGATGCCGCCCGCACTGAGGTCCCGCGGCTCAACACACATCTCCATGGCCGCCGGGGGCCTGTCACGCAAAACAAAGTTGTCCGGAATGCGCCAGGCTCGCACCAGCAGTTCACTGCTGTCAACGATCTTGACCCGGTAGTTCGTCCGCCGCTGCACCGACTTGATCTCGGCCGGCCGTTCCACGCGAACCGCAGGCACCAGCACCTGCGAGTTCATCCGGTACTCCGCCCGGAGTTCCAGCACCTTCGTGGCGAACATGATTGTCCGCGTTCCCGTTTTGAAGGCGACCCCGACACCCTGACCATCACGAGCCGCGGCATCGAGAATCCCGCTTGCCGCTGCTTCAACCTCGAGCCACAGGCAATCGGCTTCTTCGCCAAGAAACCGCGTTTTCAGGTTACGCGGCATTCCCGCTGTCGGCACCGATAAGACTGCACCGACGTTGCGTGCCACCGCCGCGTCCAGAACTTCGGTGTGCGATTCCGCCATTCGTCGATCTCCGACCCGGACCATTCAAGCCAAATGAAGACCACCGAGCCACTTCATGCTTCGTACCCAAATCCCTGTCGAAACAGGGACAAATGTTTATTGGGACTCTGGCCGCGGCCTTCTCGTGCCGGTTGCCTGTGGCGCCGACAGTGGATAATCTCGCGGCCTGCTGATGATCGTGGATGAGCCGGCATCAAGTGCCGGGACGCACGTCAACTCTCACGCGGAGGTATCATGCCCACAAGTTCTCGCAGGAAGTTCCTGAAACAATTCGGTGCCGCGGCGAGCGCCGTGGCCGCGCCGATGCTCGTTCCGGCCTCGGCCCTGGGGCTCGACGGCAACGTCTCTCCCGGCGAGCGCATCAACCTGGGCCTCATCGGCTGTGGCGGGCGTGCGGCGGATGTAATCCGCAGTTTCCTGGGCGAGAAGGACGTGCAGTGGCGCGCCGTCTGCGACGTGCGCGCGGATCGTGTCAGGGGATTCAAGCAGCGCGTCGACGACCACTACGGGGCGGCCGAATGTTCCACGTACGGCGACTTCCGCGAGATGATCGCCCGGCCGGACATCGACGCGGTCTACATCGCCACCGGCCTGCACTGGCACGCGATGCTGTCGATCATGGCCGCCCGCGCGGGCAAGGATGTGTTCTCCGAGAAGCCGGTCTGCCTGACGGTGGCCGAGGGCCGGGCCATTTGCGACACCATGAAACGCTACGGCACCGTCTACCAGGCCGGCCACCAGCGCCGCAGCGTCGATTCCTTCCGCTTCATGGCCGAGGTCGTGCGTAAGGGAATGATCGGCAAACTCGAGCGGATTGTCATGCAGGTCTGGGAGAACGGCATCGTGGGTCCGTCGCCCGTGAAGCCCGTGCCTGCGGGATTTGACTACGAAATGTGGCTCGGGCCGACGCCGTGGCATCCATACACCGACGCCCGCGTGAATGGCCGCAGCTATTTCTGGGACACCGGCGGCGGCATGGCCGTGGACATGGGCTGCCACTGGACCGACACCGCCCAGTTCGTGCGGCAGACAGACGACACGACGCCGGTGCGCTGTGAAGGATCGGCCAACTTCGACCGCAATGCCTTCTCCGATAATCCCATCAACGGCGATTGGACCGCCACCTATGCCGATGGCGTGAAGCTCATCATGCGGCAACATGGAGGGTTCGACGAGCGAAACATCCGCTTCGAGGGTTCCGAGGGCTGGATCCAGCTCGTCGATGCCACCAATGCCGTCACGGCTCAGCCGGCGTCGATCCTCAAGGCACGCTCCATCAACCCCAGGGGCTGGGGCGACGCCGGCGACCATGTGCGCAATTTTCTCGACTGCATCAAGGCCCGCAACCCGATGACCACCTGCCACCCGGAATCCGCCCATCGGGCCACGACCATCGGGCACCTTGGCAACATCTGCTGGAGGCTGGGCCGCCCGATCGACTTCGATCCCGTGGCCGAGCGTATCCCCAACGATCCCGACGCCGACCGCCTTCTCTCCCGCGCGCAACGAGCGCCTTGGTTGCTGTAGGTGCCGCTTCAGCGGACGTTGTTGATTTGTAGCGTCCGCATTAAAAACCATTGCATCGAAAACGCCGAGGTCATTCATCATGCAACGACTTCTCCTCACGATCATGATCTTCTTCGCTGCCATGCCGCTTCGTGCCGCCGATCTCCCGACGACCGCCGACATCGACAGGGCCGTCGCGGCGATTGCCGACTACGAAATCACCAGGTCTCGCGGCCCGGTTTCCGAGGTCGAACGCATCGCCGCTGTCACCCTCGGCAAGCCGGACCTTCGCAACCATCTCGAAGACAGGCTTGCCCAATTGCTGGAAGGCAAATGCACCGACGACTCGCGAGATTGCATCCTCAGCCTGCTCGCAATGGCCGGCTCCGATCGCAGCGTCGACGCCGTCGCCAGGCTGCTGACCGATGAACGCTGGGCTCACCCTGCCTGTACGGTCCTCCTGGGCAATCCCAGCCCCAGGGCCGCCCAGGCCCTTCGCGCGGCCCTGGGGGCCAGCAAGGGCAAGGCCCTGGTGTGCATCGCCGGGGCCATCGGTGATCGCCGGGACATTGCCGCGACGGACGCGCTCGTCGCTCTGTCGAGCAATGCCGAGCCCACCGTCGCAGCGGCCGCGATTGTCGCGCTCGGCAAGTTGGCCACCGTTCCGGCACTGGCTCGGCTGGCCGAATTGCGCAAGAACGCTCCGGCCGATCTTCAGGCGTCTGTTCTGGATGCCTCGTTGAATGCCGCCTCGCGGATCGCTGCAAAGAATCCGCAACTGGCCATCGCTATCGATCGTGAACTGCTCGATGGCAAACTCCCGCGGCACGTCCGCCGCGGCGCGCTGGTCGGGATGATCCAGGCCAGCGGCGCCGAGGCCGTGCCCCTTGTCATCACTGTCATCGCCGGAAACGACCCAGACCTTGCCGACACGGCCATTTCCCAAATCCGGCTGCTCCAGGCCGATGGCATCACGGTTCGATTCTCCGCCGAATTGCCCAGGCTCGCCCCGCGCCTTCAGACGCTCCTGATCGAGGCCCTGGCAAGCCGCGCCGATCCGGCCGCCCGCGACGGCGTCGTCGCCATGCTCAAGAGTGGCGACGCCGGCGTACGCCTGGCCGCCATCCGGGCTCTCGGCACGCTCGGCGACGATACGACAATTCCTCTGCTCGTTCCTTTTCTCGTCACGGATGGAACCCCGCAATGCCGCGCTGCCCGGCAATCGCTGCGGCGCATCACGGGTCCGGGCGTTGACCAGGGATTGATCGTGGTCATGTGGTCCCTCATCCCCAGCGCCCGGGCGCAGCTCATCGACGTCATGAACGAACGCGGCCTGGTATCGGCAATCCCGGCGATCTTGAAGCAACTGGACGACGCCAGCGCCGATTCCGCTGTCCGCATTGCCGCGTTCCGCATGCTCGCCCAATGGGCCGGCGCGGACGCCCTGCCGCCGGTGCTGGCCGGTCTCGCTGCCTGCAACGACGAATCCCGTCCCGACGCGGAGTTGGCCGCCATCGCGATCGCTCGAAGACAGACGGACCAAACGAGCCGTGCCCAACCGGTGGTTGACGCGATGAAGACATCGACGGATGCGGCCGCCCGTGGCTCGCTCCTGCGGGTGCTTCGCGGCATCGGCACCGCCGCTGCCTACGAGGCCGTGCTTGCCTCCACGAAGGACGCCAATGCCTCCGTGCAAGATTCCGCCATCCGCGCTCTGTGCGCCTGGCCCGACGCCCGGGCCATTCCCTCCCTCATGGACCTGGGCAAGACCACGCAGAACGCGACTCACAAGGTCCTGGCCATGCGAGGCGTTCTGCGGCTGCTGGCGCTGAACTCGGGTCTGCCTTCCGATGACACCATCGCCACCTATCGTGAGTTGATGTCCCTTGCCGCCCAGCCGGATGAGAAAAAACAGGTGCTGGCCGGCCTCACCGCGCTATCACATCCGGCCGCCCTCGAACTCGCCACCCAGGCCGCCGCCGACCCGGCAGTGGCCTCCGAAGCCTCGCTGGCCGCCATCACCGTGGCCCGCTCCATCGCCGGCCTCGACCGCCAGGTCGTCGCCGCCGCCATGAAGAAACTCGCGCAGCAGTCGGCCGATGCCGGAATCAAGGCCCAGGCACAAGATGTTCTCGCACTGACCGCCAAGTTCGGCGACTACATCACCGGCTGGCAGATTTGCGGCCCGTATTTCCGCGAGGGCATT
>JBEKVL010000383.1:0-6496 GCA_049514055.1 Tepidisphaeraceae bacterium
CCAAGATCGTCTGGACCGCGCGCACCATCCGCGACAACCTCGAAGCCTTCGAACTTCTCCAGAACCGCTCCAAGCCCATGATCGCCCTCTGCATGGGCGAGGCCGGCCTCATCTCGCGCATCCTCGCCAAAAAATTCGGCGCCTTCCTCACCTTCGCCGCCCTCGAAACCGGCGCCGGCACCGCCCCCGGCCAGATCTCCATCGCCGACATGAAGAAGATCTACCGCTGGGACAAACTCGGCCCGGATACCCGCGTCTACGGCGTCGTCGGCTCGCCCATCATGCACTCCATGTCCCCGGCCATTCACAACGCCGGCTTCGACACCGCCGGCCACGACGGCATCTATCTCCCCCTGCTCGTCGAGCCCGGCTACGAATCCTTCAAAGCGTTCATGGAGACCTTCCTCAACTTCGACGGCCTCCATCTTTCCGGCCTCTCCATCACCATCCCCCACAAGGAAAACTGCCTCCGCTACCTCCAGGAAAAAGGCGCCGAAATCGAACCCCTCGCCCGCGCCATCGGCACCGTCAACACGGTGGTGATTGACCGCCCCGTAGGGTCCGCACTGCGAACCGTTTCCCCGGCCACCGACAATGATCCGCAGTGCGGACCCTACCGGTTACGCGGCTTCAACACCGACTACGCCGCCATCCTCGACGCCATCACGATCAAACTCGGCATTCGCCGCGAAGACCTCGCCGGCTTTCGCGTCGCCGTCATCGGCGCCGGCGGCACCGGCCGAACCGCCGTCGCGGCCCTGGCCCATTACGGCGCCACCACCGTCGTCTACAACCGCACGCTCGCCCGGGCCGAAGAACTGGCCGCCGAATTCACCGGCCGTTCCGGCAAGGTCGCGGCCGCCCCGCTGGACAAGCTCTGCGACTCCTGCTGCCAGATCTACATCAACACCACATCCGTCGGCATGCACCCAAAAGTCAATGAAAGCCCCGTGGGCGACAAACTTCCCCAATGGTCATCCGACACGCTGGTCTTCGACACGATTTACAACCCCATGCGCACCCGCCTGCTCCAGCAGGCCGAGCAAGCCGGCGCCAAGACCATCTCCGGCGTTGAGATGTTCGTCCGGCAGGCCGTCGGCCAGTTCGAATCCTGGACCGGCAAGCCCGCCCCGGCCGAGGTGTTCCGTAACGTGATCGAGTCGCGTCTGCGTGGCTGATCCCGCCGGGAGCATAGCAGTTGTCACGGGCATGGTTTCGGCCCCAGCGGGGCCGCGGTCTGTAGCCACGGGTGAAGCGAAGTCCCGCCGCAAGGCGGGCGGAGCGTAACCCGTGGAAGATGTTCGAGTCGAGAGTCCGCCCCGGAGGGGCGGAGGGAATGTAGAGACGGGCAACGAGGCAAACCCGGCAATTCCTTCAACCCGCCGGGGCGAAGAGGGAGCAAGAAGTCTGTCCACGGATTCCGCGACGCCCAGAACGGCGTCGCTCCATCCGTGGCTACAGTCGTTGGCCCCGCTGGGGCCAGGAACCAGACTCGCAACCGCCACGCACGCCAAATCGATTCGTCGCGATCTACGGCAGCTCCGCATACCGCGTCGCCACCGCGATGAACCGCATCCGCACCTCGTACAGCGCGGCATTGAGCATGTGCTGCTCTTCGTCCGTCAGGTTGCCCTTGGTTTTTTCCTCGAGCACCGTCAGCGTGTCGAGGTTGTGCTTGGCCATATCCAGGTTGACCACGGGCTCGCCGCCCCGGCCGGCGATATCGCCCAGATAGAACAACACCTGCGTGACCAGCGACTGCACCAGCGTGTCCAGGCCCGCCTGGGGCATTTCCTGCGGCCGGGCGCCGCCTTGGCCCGTGGCGGCCTGGCGAGACGGAGCCGCCGCCGAACCGGCCACAACGCCCATCGGGGCGGCCGTCACCGTCTGTTCCTGCTTCTTGCGGGCTGCCTCCTGCTCGGCCAGCTTGCGCTTCTCCTCCTGGGCCTGTTTCTTCCAGTCGGAATCGACGTGCAGACTCATTTTCGGTTCCTCGGCCATGGTTTGTACCTTCTCGGGCATTTGCAATGCTGCCCTGTCTTGTTTACGATAACCGGTCTTGCGTCGGCGGGGTAGTCCCCCGCCCTTGTTTGTTAAACAGTAAGCGTATCGAGGATTGTTATGGCCGAAAACCAAGCTGAAACCGCCGTCGAGGAAGTCCCGCCCTACACCGTCCGCGTCGAGGACGCCGGGCCGGCCACCAAGAAGATCTGCGTCGAAGTCCCCCAGGACTACATCGCCGGAAAGATCACCGAGCAGTTCAAGGAACTGCGCCAGGAGGCGTACATCCCCGGCTTCCGCAAGGGCAAGGTGCCGGCCCACCTCATCCAGAAGAAATTCGCCAAGGATGTGCGCGACCAGGTCAAGCGGACCATCATGTCCGAGTGCTACCAGAACGCCGTCGAGAAGAACGATCTCCAGGTGCTCGGCGAACCCGAACTCACCGATGCCGAGAAGGTCGAGCTCAAGGATGGCGAACCGCTCAACTTCTCGTTCACGGTCGAGATCCAGCCGACGATCACCCTGCCCGAACTCAAGGGCATCAAGATCAAGAAGCCCAAGATCGTCGTCACCGAAGAGCACATCAACCAGGCCATGCAGAACCTCCGCGAACAGCAGGGCAAGCTCGTCCCCGTCACCGATCGCGGCGTCCAGTTCAAGGATTTCCTCGTCGCCGACGTGCATGTCAAGGTCGATGGCAACGTCCTCTCGCATCAGAGCGACACCACGCTCGTCGCCCGGCCCGGCCGCGTCGCCGGGTTGATGATCGACGACTTCGACAAGCAGCTCGAAGGCCTCAAGATCGGCGAGGTCCGCGAAGTCACCACCAAGGTGCCCGAAAAGTATCCGGCCGAGAACCTCCGCGGCAAGGATGTGAAGATCGAGGTCACCCTCAAGGAAATCAAGCGGGTGGAACCCGCGGTCATCGACGCGGCCTTCCTCTCCGATCTCGGCTTTGCCAACGAGCAGGAACTCCGCGATGCCCTCAAGGAACAGATGAACGAGCGCATCGCCTTCGACATCCAGGGCGTGATGCGGCAGCAAGTCACGGATTATCTTCTCGAAAAGATCCAGGTCGAACTCCCGGCCAAGCTGTCGACCAAGCAGACCGACCGCGTCGTCATGCGCCGGGTGCTGGACCTCATGCAACGCGGCGTGTCGCAGGAACGGCTCGAGGCCAATATCGAAAAACTCCGCCAAGGCGCCGCCGATGAGTCGGCCAGGGAACTCAAGACCTTCTTCGTCCTCCAGAAGCTCGCGGAAGAAACCAAGGTCGAAGTCGGCGAGGGCGAGCTCAACAGCCGCATCGCCATGATCGCCCTCCAGCGCGGCGAACGCCCGGAGAAGGTCAAGCAGCAGATGTCCAAGCAGGGCAACATGCTGGCCAGCCTGTTCATCCAGCTCCGCGACGAAAAGGCCATCGACGCCGTGCTCGAAAATGCCGAAACCGAAGAAGTCGAGCCGACCGACGAGCAAAAGAAGACCGTCGGCAGCAGCGAAGCGTAAGCGGAAAGGCACGAAGGCATTAAGGCACAGAGGCACGAAGGGCAAACAAGCCCCGTCAGGGGCGATACACATTAGCCCACGGCGCAAGCCGAGGGTGGATGATGCGTAACGCGAAACAAGCCCCGTAGGCGCGATAGACATTAGCCCACGGCGTAAGCCGTGGGTTGCCTGAGACGGAACGAGAGATGAGCCCCGTAGGGGCGGCAGAAATTCTGTCGCCCCTATGGGGCTTGTCAAATGGTGTCGCCCGTATCCCCACGGCTTGCGCCATGGGCTAACATCTGTCGCCCCTCCGGGGCTGAATGCGGCTACGAACGTTGTTCTCCTCATAGGAACTCGCATGTCGAAGATCACCGCACCCAAAGGTTTTGAAGATACTCTTCCCGCCGACTCCTGGAAGTGGCAGGTCGTCGAGCGCATCGCCCGCGAAACGTCCGACCTCTACCGCTTCTTCGAGATCCGCACGCCCGTGCTCGAGAAGACGTCGTTGTTTCATCGCGGCGTCGGTGAAGGCTCGGATATGATCCGCAAGGAGACATTCACCTTCACCGATCGCGGCAACGATTCCATGACCCTCCGCCCCGAGGGCACGGCCGGCGTGGCCCGCGCCATGATCGAGCACGGCGCTCTGAACGACCAAGGCGCCCGCGCCAAGGTCTACTACATCGCCCCAAATTTCCGTTACGAGAACACTCAGAAAGGCCGCCTGCGCCAGCACCACCAGTTCGGTGCCGAGGCCTTCGGCATCCCCGACGCCGATCAGGATGTCGAGTGCATCCAGTTGCAGATGGACTTCTACCGCCGCTGCGGCGTGCGCGACCTGGAACTCCAGGTCAACAGCCTCGGCGACGCCGAGAGCAAGCAGCGCTACCGCGATATCCTCGTTCAGTTCCTGACGCCGAAAAAGGACCAGCTATCCGAAGACTCCCAGCGGCGGCTGTTGGAGAATCCCCTGCGCATCCTCGATTCCAAAGACCCGCGCGACAAGGAGGCCTGCACGGGCGCGCCCCCGGCCGGCGAATCCCTGTCCGAGAAATCCCGCAAGCACTTCGACCGCGTGCAGCAGCTTCTGCGCGAGGCGGCCGTGCCGTTCGTCGCCAATCCCAAGCTCGTCCGCGGTTTCGACTACTACACGGAAACCCTCTGGGAAGTCACCGCCGGGGGCTTGGGTTCACAAAACGCCATCGGCGGCGGCGGCCGCTACGACAACCTCGTCGAACAACTCGGTGGCCGGCCCACCCCCGGCGTCGGCTTCGGCTCGGGCCTGGAACGTCTGCTCATCGCCCTCGATGCCCAGGGCGTGCAACTGCCCCACACACCCAAGCCGCTCGTCTGGCTCGCCTACCACGGCGACGCGGCCAAGCGGGCTCAGATCAAGCTCATGCAGGAGCTTCGCGCGGCCGGTTTCGCCACGGACATGGACCTGGCCGGCCGCTCGATCAAGGCCCAGTTCAAGCTCTCCGACCGCGAGAAGGCCGCAGTCGTGGTCGTCGTCGGCGAAAGCGAACTCGCCAATGGCACGGTGATGCTGAAGAACCTCGCCACGGGCGAGCAGTCGGCAGTGGCGCGAGCGGAATTGGTATCCAAGCTGCCGCGGTAGATAATGGCGCATGACAACGATTGTGGCCTGTATTCAACATCCCGCCGCGGAGCGGCGCAGGCCAATAGCCAGGGGTGAAACCCCTGGTGCTAAAACCGGCACAGACGATGAGCCGCGAAGCGGCGACAGTAGTTGGCGCGAGGCGTCCCACCACTTTCGCCTCATTCCGGGCTTGGACAAAGATGTAGGGAGAACGATGGATTTGCGGCCATCCCATGCCAGGGGTTTCACCCCTGGCTATTGACCGTCGCCCCTCCGGGGCTGTCGCCGTCGGCACAGGCCCGCGGGGACGCGGACCCCACTTCAACTCTTCCCCGGCACCAGTTCATAAAACCCGCTGACGTCGCGCTTGAGGAATCCCTTGTCGGCCAGTTCCTCCCAGATTTCCCGGCCGAATCCCGCGGGCGGCTGGATCGACACGATCTTCTCGCCGGGTCCGCTGCTCATCGGCCCATGACCCAGGCGCGAGTCGTCGTCGAGCTGGGTCATCTTGAGTCGCTTCTTGAATGCCTTCATCGCTTTCTTCATTTCCTCTTCGGTGGCGGCCATGGGGCAGTTCCTTTCGTGATTTCACAAGCATACGCCCAGTGCCGCCCGGTGTGAATGGCACGCCCGCACTTTGTCCGGAAAGAATCCGCTTTGTTGGGGAAAAGAGCGTATAATCCATCGGCGGGGATCAGTGACCATACGCAATCTAACAGAAGGACCAACGTGATATACAGTCGTTTCGGAACCGAACTGACACTCAAGAGCAAGAGCGAAGACAGCAGCGGCCAGGTCTTGATTCACGCCATGTGCGCCGGCATGGAAGAGATCCGCGAGTACCACCGCGCCGATCTGACCGCCGACAATGGCCCGCGCGAGATCGACGCCGCCATCGCCAAGCTGCCGGTGAAACAAAAGTAACCACCCTGCTACCCAAGCACCAACCACATGGGGCACGACGCCGCCGAAATCCCTCGCGGTAAGTTCAGAGTTCACGCTTCAGCGTGTCTGCCGCCGTATTGAGAAGAAGATACGCTGAAGCGTGAACTCCGAACCCATCTCGCCTTCCCGCGATCCGTTCTCTCCGCTAACATCCCGTCAGACATGGAAAACACCCCCTCGGCCGCCGGCAGGCCCGCTCCGCCGAAAGACAACATCAAGGAAACGGTCGAGTCCATTCTCGTCGCCTTCATCCTGGCCTTTGTCTTCCGCGTCTTCGTCGTCGAGGCCTTCGTCATTCCTTCCGGCTCCATGGCCCCGACGCTCCTCGGGGCGCACATGCGACTCCGCTGCCAGGAATGCGGCTACGATTTCACCGTCAACTATCCCGTCGGGTCGCACGAGGAGACCGTCACGCTGCCGGCCACGGCCGGGCCAATTCAGGTCGGCCGCACCACGCAAGAC
>JBEKVL010000384.1:0-6489 GCA_049514055.1 Tepidisphaeraceae bacterium
TGTCCGACCTGCGGGAAGAACGACACCTACCTAAATCTGGGACGAAGCCATTGGTTTGTCTGCCACCAGCACCGGGTGCGGTGGTGCGGCGGAGAGAACCTGTTCTCGACCTGGCGGTACGAGACCGAGGCGGACTGGCAGGAGAACTTCGAGATCATCGGAGACTACGCTGAGGTCAAGCCGGTCTACCCCGAGGAGAAATAGCTTGACGCGGCAGCCGCCCGCCGCGATTGGGGCGGCATTACCAACATCGCTCCATCTGGCGTCAACACCCACCTGCAAGATTCCTCCGTTGTCTTGGGACTTGCTCCCCGATTCGCCTCCACGGACCAGCCGGCGATTCATCAGCCCGCCACAAACCAGCGTCCAGACGACCAGCTCCTGGACATAGCCCCCTTTGTCCGCGGCCGCGTCGCACTCGAAGGCATCGCTGAGGAAATGCTGCGAAGACCTTTTCTTCTCAGTGTGCGATTTCAAGGCAATGTGCATGTCTTCCAATAGCGGCAGCGAGTCCGCGGACGCACGCCAGCCAAGCGTGTTCGAGACCGTATACAATGAAGTCCGTCGCACAGAGCACGCTCGGACAGAAATACACCCGTCGCAACGCACGTTGAACCACCCAACCGGTGCCAGCGTCAACCGGCATCCACTCAAGCCGGAGGTCAATCGGACTTACTCATCACCACCCAGTCCATCCGTTCACTTCTCTGCCATCAAAATTCATCCACTTGAAACCGTCAGCTCACCACCGGCCAGAGGGTTGAAAAGTTGTCTGCTGCTTCTTCTGTGCGTTTCAGCCAGTTGCGAACCTGTCCCAGAGCCTTGGCCAGAACAGGTGTCGCCCCCGACAAAAACGCTGGGTGCCGTTCCACGCCATTGCTCACCGCGGCCGTCTGTGAATTTCCGCGTCTGCCCTGAGGGCCGACGGTGCTCCCGCGTGTCTGCCCGGGGGGTGGACGAGTGGAGATTTCATGGCTGGGTCTGTGTTTGCCAATCAGGGTGTGCTCGGCCGCGCCGCCTCTGCTCTCGCTCCGGGGCAAGGACTCACGCCAGGCGAGGCCTGTCATTCGCCTTGCCCTTTCCCTCCACTCGGCGTCGGCGTCGTGGCCTCGCACGGTCCTCCCTAAAGGGTTTGTTTTCCAGGGACACGGGTGTGTGAAAAACAAACCCTTTAAGGAGGACCTTATGGCAAACACAAAACCCATCCACGAAATCCGACTCGGCACCATCCGGGCCGCCATCTGGGAGCACATCGTCGTCGGCAAAGGCAGCCGCTTCAATGTCACGGTCAGCCGCGGCTATCTGAGCAACGGCGAATGGAACAACACCCAGAGCTTCGGTCGGGACGACCTGCTGATTCTGGCCAAGGCTCTGGACCAGGCCCACAGCTGGATACACGAGCAGAAGAAGCAGCAGGCAGCTTAACAACACGCTGGCCGGCCATGAGCCGGCCGGCTTTTTCATAAGGAGATGAAAAATGACGACAGAGAGAAACGAAATGAACGAACTGGACGAGATGACGGTAGCCGAAGAACCCGTCGAATACGACCCGGCGGTCTACGGGGGATGCCCGGTGTGCGGCGGCAACGATGAATACCTGAATGTGTGCCGCAGCCACTGGTTCGTCTGCCACATGCACCGCACAAAATGGTTCGGCGGCTACGATGTCTTCCCGACCTGGCAGACGGAGAGCGTTGACGATTGGCTGGCCAACTTCTTACGAATCGAGCCTTATGACCTGGTAAGGCCCGTCTACGAGCCACGGTCGGCCTTTGACCCTGAGTTCTGATTAACCCGCTGGCCGGCGATGAGCCGGCCGGCTTTTCAATATGGAGATGATGACATGAAAAATACAACTGGAATATCCATCGAACTGAACCGAACGCTTAAAGAGGTGTGGCAAACCGTGCGGGAACTCTGCCATTTCTGCTTCTGGGACAGCGACGTCCTGCGGTTCGAATGGGACATGGCCGTAATCGTCCATCACATCGAGAAGTGGTTTAGAATGCACAAGGCGTACAAGCCTCTAAAGTTCCTGGCGGCATTTCCCGTGACATCTTCCGGGTACAAGCCGTGCATTCCGACGCACTTCAGGACGGTTATTCACCATTACCCCGACGGGCATCCATCTGATGAAACGAGTCAACAGGACGACCGGTTCCATTATTCCCTGTACGTTACCGACCGCGGGAATCGATACTTCGTCATGACACATGGGGGCGAATCGTCAACATGGCTGCTGCCGCCATTCAACGACCCGTGTTAGGTGCGAATGCGGAGGCGGGCACACCGCCTCCGTAACCCTTTCATGAGGCCGATTCCGGGCAACTCGATTCGCCGACTTTGGGCCCGGCCTTCGCCGTGCCTTGGTCGGCTTTCGATTATCTCCGGGGTCAGGACGGGCCTGGTACGGCCGTCCTTTGTGACTCCAACGCCGCCGACATCGGGCCCGGTCTTCGCCGTACCCTGGTCGGCTGTTGATTATCTCCGGGGTGAGGACGGGCCTGGTACGGCCGTCCTTTGTTGCTCACGCCTCGCCGACTTTGGGCCCGGTCTTCGCCGTACCCTGGTCGGCTGTTGATTATCTCCGGGATGAGGACGGGCCTGGTACGGCCGTCCTTCGTTGGCGATGCGTCGCCGACTTTGGGCCCGGCCTTCGCCGTGCCCTGGTCGGCTTTCGATTATCTCCGGGAACAGGACGGGCCTGGTACGGCCGTCCGTGGTGACTCGAACGCCGCCGACATCGGGCACGGTCTTCGCCGTGCCCTGGTCGGCTCCCGATTATTGCCAGAGTCCGGATGACACTCGTACTCCAGGTAACGAACATACGCTGAGCTCCAACACCGCAATGAACCGCGAAAAGAAATCTCCCCGCGTTTGTCCCCGCAGGCCATGGGGTCACGCTAATCAAACCAATGAACCAGCGTTTTAACCATCGCGGCCCCGCTCGCATTCGCCGGCCTGGGGCCGGTCCCTGCGGGACGAGCGGGGCAGAACTGAAACGACGCGCCTCGTCGCTGCACGCAACTCGGCGTGTAATGCCCCTTGGGCCTTGGGGCCCCGCGGGGCACAAGTTGCCAGCGACAAGCGGCGACGGGAACGCCGTCGCCGCAGGTCGCTGGGCCTCCGGGCACTTGGTGCCCTCCGGTGGCCCCGCTGAACGCGTGGCCACTCGCCCTCATCGGGCGAGCTACAAACGAACTACGGCTGAGAGGGCCTTTCGGGCCGGGGACCCTCAAGTCCCTCCCAGCCTTCGTCTCACACCCCACGCAGCTTCGCTGCAAACAAGAGACGTCGTTACGGTGGCCAAATCCCGGAATTCACAGGTGTTGACGCCGCAAACATTCTGTCAGCAAGAGAGCCCGGTTGGCAGGATAAATCACGGTATACACGCTGTTTACATTGTTTACGAAGGAGGCGGGCCATGGCTCGCGAAAAGGAACCGTCGAATGATAGTACCGTCATCAGTTTTCGCCTCGACCAGCCGCACCTGGGCACGTTGCAGGAGCTGGCCGCGACCACCAAAGACACGTCGATTCACGAGATGGCCCGGTTGCTCCTGATCATATCGGTGGGCCAGCAGCCGCTGCGCGACGCCCTCGGCCAGGTCAGCGAGGCCCGCGCCGACATCGAGGAGTTGCGTAAGTGTCTGGCCCGCAGCGTGGAGGCCATTCTCATCAATTTGAAGACGGACTTGCCGGACGAGGAAATCAAGCACTGGGTGTTTCAGAAGCTCTGGCCCCAATCCGAAGGGGGTGCGTCATGATGAGCATTCACTCCATGGGACGCGGCCAGGAACAGTATTACTGCCAGCTGGCCCGCGAAGATTACTACAACGACGGTGGCGAGAAGGCGGGAATCTGGTGCGGCGAGGGCGCTGAGCAGTTGGGGTTGTCTGGTAAGGTGCGTCCCTCCGACCTGACCCGGACCATGAAAGGGCTGGACCGGGATGGGGAGCCCCTGGTGCAGTTGCACGCGAACAAGGGGCATCGGCCGGGATGGGATCTGACCTTCAGCGCCCCCAAGCCCGTCTCCACCCTGTGGGCGCTGTCGAGCCCGGAAGTCCGCCAGGCCATCGAGGCCGCCCAGCAAGTCGCCGTGCTCACCGCCCTGAAGTACCTGGAAGACCAGGCTCTGGTCACCCGGCGCGGCGCCGAGGGCATCCGCGAGGCGGCGCTGGCGGTGGCGGCCATGTATGAGCATCAGACCAGCCGCAACCAGGACCCGCAGCTGCACATCCACCTCCTTCTGACCAATCTGGCGGTGCGCCAGGACGGGACCACCGGGACGGTGGAGAGCCACCCGCTCTACCTGCACCAACTGGCCGCCGGGGCTGTCTACCGGGCCAAGCTCGCCGCCACGCTGCACGAGGTACTGGGGCTGAAGATCACGCGCGACGAGTGGTCATTCGGGATCGACGGAGTGTCCAAGGAACTGGTCGAACGCTTTTCCACGCGCCGCCAGGAGATACTCCAGTTACTCCGGGACAAGAGCGTACCCTACACGGCCGCCGCGGCCGAGGCGGCGGCCCTGGAGACCCGGGCGGTCAAGGGGCACGTCGCCCGCAAGGTGCTCTTTGCCCGCTGGCGGCAGGCCGGCGAGGACTGTGGTTTCGGGGAAGAGCAGGCCGCGGCCCTGGTCCGCCGCGGCCAGAAGCTGGCCGCCGGCCCCGGCCGTCACGAAAGCGACGAGAAGCAGGCCGTTCGCATCGTCCGCGACGCCGCCAACGAACTGGCCGACATGTTCCTCATCTTCCGCGAGCGCGACCTGGTGAAATTCGCCGCGGTCAGCGCCCAGCACTGTGCCGTCGCCCCGGAACCCGTCCTGGCCCGTATCGCCGTGGCCCGCCAGACAGGCGAATTGCTGGAAATGCCCCGCGAGGGGATGGAAGAACCGTGGCTGGTGACCCGAGCGTCCGCCGAGCTTCTGGCTGAGTTGACCGACACCGCGTTTCGGCTCCTGCAGAGCCGCCGCTTTACGCTTCGCGAAGAGTACGTTGAGCGTTGCCTGGGCAAGCAGCACGAGCTGTCCGTGGAACAGCGCCAGGCGCTGCGGCACATCACCACCGACCCGGGGGCATTTCAATGCGTGGACGGGCTGTCGGGATCGGGCAAGACCGCCGTTCTCAAGGCGGCCCAGCAGTGCTGGCAGGGCGCGGGCTGGCAGACCATCGGCCTGACGGTGAACCCGAAAGCGGCGGGAGAATTGCAGGCCGAAACCGGCATCGAGTGCCGCACCCTGGGCAGTTTCTTCTACCAGACCGATCCCACTTGGGGACAGTCGCTCAAACATCACGCCTGGCAGATCCTCCGCGCTGCCCGACACCAATCGACCTTCTCGCTGCCCAGCGAAGCCCTGACAAGCAGGACCGTGGTGATTCTCGACGAGGCCAGCATGGCCGCCGCCCCCGACCTGAATCGATTGCTTCGCCTGGCCGATGCCGCCGGGGCCAAGGTGGTGCTCAACGGCGATGAGCGGCAGCTGGACGCCTTCCGGCAGCCGGGAGCGTTCGCCTATCTCATCGAGAAGTTCCGGGCCGCAAAAATGGGAGAACTCCACCGCCAGACGGAACCGTGGCGGCAGGATGCCATCCGGCAACTGGCCAACGGCGACCTCCACGGCGCCCTCACCCAGTACGTGCTGGCGGGCGAGGCGCGGGTCTGCGAGGACCGGCCGCAAGCCGTCCGCAGACTGATCAGCCGCTGGCAACGCGGACGGGCCAAGCACCGGGACCAGGCCCTGATCATCGCCCGGACCGCCAAAGGCGCCCACGAGCTGAACCTCCTGGCCCAGGAGGCGCGCCGCGCCAAGGGCGAGCTGGGGTATACTCTCAAACAGCGGCTGCCCGGGGCCTTTGTCTACGCCAACGACCGGGTCGTCTTCATCCGCAACTCCAAGGGCCGGGGTTACCGCAACGGCGACTTCGGCACCGTGGAGGAGATCAACTTTGATGCCATGACCATCCGGCTGGACCGGACCGAGCGCATGGGGCTGTTCCATCGCCATGTGCGGATCACCCTGCCTCGCTCGCGCTATAAAGACTTGCAGCTGGGATACGCCCTGAGCACGCCGCAGGCCCAGGGGGTTACCGCAAAACGAGTGTTCGTCCTGGCCGAGCTGCGAAACATCCAGCACGGCAACGACGACGATACCCGCGCCACCTACTCGCAACTCACCCGGGCCACGGAGAGCACGCACGTCTTCCTGTGCAGCGAGGAGGCCGGCGAGGAGCTGCAGGAACTCGCCAAGCTCGCCCCGCAGCCGCGGGAGAGACAACAGCAGCAGGAGAGGCAACAGCAGGACACACAGCACCAGGAGCAACAACACCATCGCCAGCACGAGAACGTGCAGGAGACGATCCGTCAGCAGGAACAGCAGCAGCACCAAGGCCCTCACTACGGAGTATGACATGAGTTCTCTAAACACCCCATCCCCGGCCACCGGCCTGGCCACGGCCGAGATCAACTGGAGCACCACCCTGTCCGTCAT
>JBEKVL010000385.1:0-7613 GCA_049514055.1 Tepidisphaeraceae bacterium
CGACTCAGGATGACGGTTTGTGGCCAGGATGAAGTTTCCGAAAACATGGTCTCCACGCCCGTGTGACAATTTTTCCGGTCAACAGAGATGTGTCGGAGTACCGCCACCACGGGCTGGAAGCCCGTGCCAACAAATTCACGCGGAATGCGGTTCTCGGAAACACGGCCACGCTCGAACTCTTGAACCGTTGAACTCTTGAACTCCTGCCGCCAGTTACCGGCGCGGGGCGGGGTGGCGGATGCCCAGGGACCAGCAGGCAGCGAGGTAGGTGATGCCGCCGACGGCGACGAGAATGCAGAGGCGTAATAGGGCGGTTTTTTTGGAGAGGTCGGCGTGGAAGATGGGGGCGAGTTTTACGGCGCAGCAGGCGAGGGTCATCACCGCAGTGGCGATGAGCACTTTCAGGACGTGGCCGGTGATTTGGCGGAGTTCGAGGCCGCCGACGCGGCGGTTGAGCATCCAGAGCATGACCACGGCCTGGAGGATGAAACTGGCCGTGGTTCCGGCGGCCATGCCGGCTTCGCCGAGGCGGGTCCAGACCAGGGGAATTTCGACGATAAGGTTCACGGCCAGGGTAACGATGGACATGACCAGCGGCGTGACGGTGTCGTGCAGGGCGTAGTAGGCGCGGTTGAGGATTTGTTGCAGGCTGTAGGCCCAGACGGCGATCGAATAGACCTGCACGGAGAGGGCGGTCCAGGCGGTGTCTTGGGGCAGGAACCGGCCTCTTTCAAACAGCAATTGGACGGCCGGCCCGGCGACGAAAATCAGGCCGATGCTGGCGGGGAGGCCCTCCCAGAGGGTGACGGCGATGCCTTTACGAAGACCTTCCTTGAATTTGGTGCGGTCTTTCTCCAGGGCGTCGGCCGCGAGCATGGGGAAGATGGCGGTGGCCAGGGCGATGGCGAAGACGCCGAGCGGGAACTGATAGAGGTATTGCGCCCAGGCCAGGCGGGCGGCGGCGCCGGAGACCATGGGATAGGTGAAGGTGTGGCCGAGGAGATGGAAATGGGAAACCAGGCGGCCGCTGTTGTCGTAGCTTTGGGCGAGCAGGAAGGAGATGCCGCGATCGAGCAGGGTGGAGATTTGCAGGACGCCGGCGCCGAGGGCAACGGGGATCGACAGGGTGACCATGCGGCGGATGGCCGGGGTCCAGAGACCGGCGTGGAAGTCGAAGCGGAAGCCAATTGTCCGCAGTGACGGGGCGAGCATGGCGACTTGGAATGCGCCGGCCACGAGTACGCCGACGGAAACCAGGAGCATGGCGTGGAACTGGCCCAGGCCGGTGTTCATGTTGAAGAGGCGGGCGCCCCAGAGAGTCGTGGCGATGAGGGCGATGTTGAGTACGATGGGTGCGGCCGCGATGGCGGCGAAACGGCGGTGGACGTTGAGGATCGCGCCGAGGAAAGCGGCGGCGCAGATGAGAATCATGTAGGGCAACATGATGGCGGTCAGTTGCAGGGCGATGTAGCGATCCGGCGGCATCTGCAGGAACGAGAGGCCCCAGAGAAGGGCTTCGCCGGCGAGGGTCAGGGTGACGAGGATGAGGATGAGCAGGTTGACCGCGCCCGAGGCGAAGCGGCGGGCTTCGGCGTCGTCGTGTTCCTTGATGGCTTTGGCATAGAGCGGGATGAACGCGGCCGACAGGGCGCCTTCACCGAAGAGCCGGCGGAAAAGATTGGGCACGGTGAACGCCACGGCGAACGCGCTGGCCATCACGCCCGCGCCGAAGATGCGGGCGGCGATGCTTTCGCGCAGCACACCGAGAATCCGGCTGGCGAGCGTCAGCAGCGAGATGATCTTGGCTGCGGAGACGAAGCTCGCGTGTTTCTTCGGTGCGGTGGTTTTGGATTCGTAATCGAGGGACATCCGTTTCCCGTCTGGGTGGGACAGACATTCCTGTCCGCCCGAAGCCATCTGATTTCCGTCTAATCTTGCGGATCCAGATTCACAAACCACCATTGGTAGTCATCCGGATTCGCCACAAGCTCGCGTTGGACCGGATTGTTGTACATATACACGAGTTTCTCTTCGAATTCAGCCGCATCGCGTACGATTCTGTCGAACGATCCATCCTGCCAGATCCGGCCGGCGGTTTTTCTGTGTTCGTTTATCAGCCGAGCCGTAACGCCCTTGATGCCCTTGGTGATGCGAGACAACCCCATGCCGTCTTCAGGGCGGATAAGCAGGTGAACATGGTCGGGCATGATCACACATGCCAGCAGTTGATAATAGTTGGCGTCGCCGGAGCGAATGTGGTCCAGCACGAGGGTGCGTTCGGACGGAGTGAATTCGGTGGCCCGAAGCCGGAGCGTGATGAAGTAAGTGGAACCGGCAAGTGTCCAATGGGGAAGATGGCGGCGACGTTTGCGGAGTTCATCAGAGGACGGCGCGGCGGAGGTATGGGTGAGAATGGGGGCGGAAGGGACAGACAGGAATGTCTGTCCTACGGGCGCGGGGGGCGGTTCGGGGGCGACAGACAGGAATGTCTGTCCTGCCAAGCGATGCTTGAGTTCTCTGGCCGCGGATTGAACATCATCTCTCGCCACCACGGCCGCAGTGACCGCAACGGCGCGGATTCCGGCCGCCATGACCTGGGCGACGTTCTCATGCGTGATCCCGGCGATGGCGACGGCGGGGATGCGAATCGCGTCGGCCACTTGGCGGGCATAATCCAGACCCGGAAGTATATCGCGCGGCTTCGTGGAACTGGGGAAGACCGGGCCGATGCCGATGTAGTCGGCGCCGTCGAGGACAGCCTGGCGGGCCTGCCCGATACGATGGGTGCTGACGCCGACGAGTTGGCCGTGGCCGACAATCTTGCGGGCTTCGATGGCGGGCAAGTCTTCCTGACCGACATGCACGCCGTCGGCGCCGGCCAGCACCGCAATATCCGGCCGGTCGTTGATGATGCAAAGCACGTTGTGGCGGTGGCAGAGATCGGTGAGCAGTCGAGCCCGGCGGAGGAATTCCGCGGCGTCCAGTTGTTTTTCGCGGAGTTGGAGGCAGTCGGCGCCGCCGAGGATGGCCTGCTCGGCCGTCTCAAGCCATGGCCGGCGACAGAGGGATTCGGTGATGAGGACATAGAGGCAGACATCGGCGAAGCGAGTCGCCGGCCGGAGTGTGCAGGCGATGGATTGCTCGACGATGTAGAAACGATACCGCAACTTCTCCATCAACGATGCCGGTGCCAGTGGTGCCGGTGCCTCTACCGGCACATCCGGGGCGGTATGATGATGACTCGTGGCAATGGGGGATGCCTTTTCGTTGCATCCACCGTCATGCTGAGCGTACTTGCGAAGCATCCGGATTTGGACGTTGAGGCCAGATCCCTCGCGAGTACGCTCGGGATGACGGTGACCGTGGCATGGATCCTCCGCGGGGTCAAGTGAACCGACTGCCGACGAGGGCGTCGGCTCTACCGGGTCGGCCATTTTCAGGATTTCCTCAAGCACCCTTAGCGCCTCCCCCAGCCGCTTTCCGGCAGCCACCACCACGCCCGCCATATCCTCCCGGTGGAGTTCGGCGGCGGTCTTGTTGTCGGTGCCGACATCGCCGGCGGTATCACGATGGAGAATGGCATCAGGTAAGTGCGGCCCGGTCAGTCGGGCGAGTTCGTGCCGGATGGCCTTGAGCTCGGCCGACAGCGCATCGTCATCCAGGGCAAAGCGCGCGTAGTCCTCCAGCACCCGCAGCGCTTCGCGGGCGCGGTTTGCGTTGGCGTCGAGAATGCGATATGCAGAGCCGATTAACATTTTCGTCTGTCCGTGTATTATCGGATTGACCAAGGAATTGTAAGAACATGCTGAACGCAAAGAAACACGGCTGGGCCAAGAATAAGAAGCTCCTGGATGCTGCGGCCAAAGACGCCGAGACCGAGGAGCAGGCGGACAACGACTCGGAAAAAGGCGCTGCGGTGGGTCTGTTCGACGCCACCGGCAAGCCGGTCGTGAACCAGATGCTGGCCGGCGACTGCATCAAGACACTGAACGAAGGCCCGGCAGGCTGGATCGACCTGGTCTTCGCCGATCCGCCCTTCAACATCGGCTACATGTACCACGGCTACGACGACAGGCGAAAATGCGAGGACTATCTCCAGTTCAGCGAAGACTGGATGAAGGCTGTCCACCGGGCTCTCGCGCCCACCGGGTCGTTCTTCCTGGCAATCGGCGATGACTACGCGGCCGATCTCTGCTGCATCGCCCGCCGCAAGCTCGGCTTCAACATGCGGAACTGGATCATCTGGCACTACACCTTCGGCCAGCAGACCAAGCTGAAGTTTGCCAAGAGCCACACGCACATCCTCTATTTCACCAAGGACGAGAAGGTATTCACCTTCAACCCGGACGCCATTCGCGTGGCCTCTGCCCGCCAGACCACCTACGGCGACGTCCGGGCCAACCCCACCGGCAAACTGCCGGACGACACCTGGTATCTCCGCCCGCAGGAAACGGCCAACGATTTCTTCAATCCCGAGGGCGACACCTGGTATGTCTCGCGTGTCTGCGGCACGTTCAAGGAACGAGCCGGCTGGCACGGCTGCCAGATGCCGCTGGACGTGCTCAATCGTGTCATTGCATCGTCGTCCAACGCCGGCGACATCGTGCTCGACCCGTTCAACGGCTCGGGGACGACGGCCGTGTCGGCCGCCCTGTTGGGGCGAAAGTATGTCGGCATCGACCAGTCCAAGGCGTACGTCGCGTTCGCCCGCAAACGGCTGGAGGAGACGGTGGCGGCCGTGCGCGAAGAAGTCGGCGACAAGCAGTTGACCGTCAAGGAACTGGAGGAATTGATGTCCGCCATCCGTCGAGGCACCGCGAACAGCCAGGTGCAGACGGTGACGGACGCCTTTGGGCGAGCCCGCGTGGAACGTACCTACGGCCGGCGCCGGGGCCGGCCGGCCGCTGCCGCCAAGAGCGACGCGGTCATGTTTGAGTAGCCTTTGGGAGTGCGGCGGTCTCGACGCGGCTTTCCGATCCGCGGCACGGTCGGTAGTGGGGTCCAGAATCACCTCGCGGCGGCAAGAACGACCGCCGACTTGCCGCCGATGAACGCCCTTGATCACATGACGCGGATTGCGACGCCGATGGAAAAGCGGCGTCGAGCCGCCGCACTCCAAATAGAGGAAACATCACGGCTTGCCATCCACGCCAACAAACGCGGAGGTATCGTACACAGCGAGTTTCCGGGGTGTAAGCGTTCCTTGTGTCCAGGGACCGACGATAGCGACTACTTTCTTGCCATCGGGCGTGACGTCGAAAGCCTCGCAGCCCCACCGCTCGGGGCAGACAACCGCGACCAATTTGCCCAGTCTCAAGTTCCACACGACGACCGGCTGGACCATGTATTCGTGGAGGAACAGTGTGTTTCCATCCTGCGACAGCTTCAGCCCGATCGAAGCCAACGGAGGCTTGAGCGCGTGGACAAACCCGAACTGCTGGTAATGAAGAAGTCGGGGAATAAAATGTTGGCAGCCGCGTGGTCAGAAACACTCACATGAACGATGACAGGTATCGGTACATGGTCACCGCGCCGCCAGCCAAGGCTACGACCAGCAACGCAAACAGCCAGAAGTCGAGGCTCACCCCCCGCCGGGGCTTTCGCCGGGCCATGGCGGCCGTCGCAGGAGCGACTTCGGGAGCTTCACAGACAGCCACCGATGTCTCCACTGCCATCTCGTCAACGCTTTCCTCGTGCGGTTCAAGTTCCTCGATGGTCGGCAATTCCAACTTGATCGGCCGGGGCAGGAATCGCGTACGCGGCAGGTTGGTGATCGTCCGGGTTTCGGGTTCGATATCCAGCTCCAGGTCGAGCAAGCCTGTTCCCGTGGACCTCGGTTCGAGATTCACCTCGCGCGGCATCGGCCGGGGACGTATACGCGAGGACATGGCGATCCAGGGATCGCGCGGGCGTTCGACAACCGTAACGCCGACGACCGTGCCTTCGAGCGCCTCGTGCGGGTCGGCCGGTCGGGAGCTGGCCCTGGAGTGATACTTTCCGGTCTTGGGCGGCTTGCCGGTGTGGAATGTAAAGGCACATCGCCCGGCATAGAGAGTATCACCCTCGATGAGCAGGACGCGATCGACGGAGACGCCGTCGCACCAGGTGCCGTTCTTGCTGCCCAGGTCAACGACGGCCCAGTCATCGCCTTCGAGTTCGAAACGGCAGTGCATGCGCGTCAGGCGCGAATCCACGATGCAGATCTCGCACTCGCGATGCCGGCCAACGGTCAGAGGGTTTTCGAGTTCCCGCCAGCCGAGTTCGTTTTCGCCCTGGCGGATGGTGACATAGGGCATGGGCGCTCCCGAGGCGATCGCCTGCCACATATATCGGACGTCGGGCGGCCGAAGGATGAATCTGTGACACAAACCATCAGTCTCTTCGCGGGCTGCGAAGAAATCAAGCCGCTTGCATGAGCGTTTTGGCGTTGGCGGAACGTGCTGCCAACACAGTGTTAATGGTTTCGCGGCCCCGATCCGCTGCGGCGTTTCTGTTCCCGCGGATCGGTGGTCGGACTGGCATACAGTTTCGCCCGCACGTCCCGGTTGCGGAAACCGTTCGGGGTAAACAAGGCATCGTTCACTATCGTCAGCAACGCCGCATCCTCTTTCCCCAGCGGGTTGAGCGCCCGGATCGGCCGATCCTCCTGCCGCGTCCGCCGACAGACCGGCTCGGCCAGATCCTTTAACGGCTTGGTGCAGTCGGCCGCCGCCATCGCGGCGGCATAGCGGTCGTTGGAGGCCTGCGACACCTCCGCCCGACGCCGCAGATCCACCACCCCCTTACGCAGCTTCCGCCACTGCAGGTTCTCCGGATCGGCTTCCGTACCCCGGAACACCTTGAAGTCGCGCGGCTGAACGATGGTGGTTTCGATCCGCAGAACACTCCCCTGCTTGTCATACATCTTCACCGAGTTGCCATTGACGTGATGCTTGAGCCGGATCCCCTCCGGCCGGTGCTTGAGATCGCTGGTGACCTCGCCCTTGAAGTGGCCATGGCAGTGCCCGCATACAACGCCGCCAACGCCTCGGGACTCTTGAAGAGGATGTCGCTGGCCCACTCGCTGTCCTGGCAGGACCAGTAGTAGTCCATCGGGTAATCCGCAAACATCTGCCGGTAGAGCGGATGAACCTGCTGAGCGATCGGATTGAGAATCGTGCTCCAGTCGGCCTGCAACTGCTGGTCGGCCAGTTCCTGTGCCCGCCGCATATCCGACACCCACACCAGGCAGTTGGCCCGCTTCCGGTAGCCGATGTTGTGCTCATCCAGTTGCCGCGCCAGCCATTCCCGGCCATTCACGCAGCAGTACAGATTGAAGGGAAACCACGTCTGCAACCGCATGTGCATCAATCCGAACCGGGGATGCTGATAGTAGTGATACAGATGCAGGCACTTGCGATACCGGCTCACCAGTTCCAGCTTCTTCTTCGCGCGATTGCGATGAATGTCGAAGCTGAAGCAGGGTTCCACCGCCGTCAGCACGCACACCAGCCCCTCCTTGATCCCGTCGCGCTCGGCAATCTCCCGGGCGATGTCCTCCTTGCGAAGTGTGGTGTCGTTGAGGTACCGCACCGGCCGACCCGCCTCCTCCGCCTTGGCCAGTGAGGCCGCCT
>JBEKVL010000386.1:0-6470 GCA_049514055.1 Tepidisphaeraceae bacterium
GCGGATGGACAGTTCGAATACGCCGCCCCGCGGGATCTCAACCTCGCCGAGATTCAGCGTCTGATAGTCAAACCACGTTTTGGTCTGCTTTGCCGTGGCGCTGGTCTTGTGGCCGGCGATCTCGAGTACGAAGCTGGTGTCGCCGTAGTTGGCGCTACAGACCGCTCGAACCTGGTAGGTGCCTTTTGTGGCGAAGCGGATACTCCACGAGACCCAGTCGGCCGCATCGTCCCACCAGCCGATGTAGTCGTGGTCGTTCTGGTTGCCGGCCCGAACCTTGCCGTGGAACTGGGCAGTGTCTGGCTCCAGAAGCACCGAACCGTCGGCCCCCGGCTCAAGGGACGTCTCAACCTTGACCGGCGCCAGCTTCTGGCCGGTGATCCGCAGCGCGTAAGCATTCTGGCAGGGCTTGCTCTCGGGCATGGTAACCACCAGGTTCTCTTCCGTCTGCGCCCATTTGAGCTCGCCATCGTGGCCGAGCAACTCGACCTTGGTGATCTGATTCGGCTTGGCCAGCGACTTGACGGTCAACTGGCGGTCCAGCGGCCAGGCCAGGGCGATGGCATACAGTTTATCGCCCCTGGTCGTGAAACGGATGTCCCGTGCCGTGAAGGGCCGGTCGGCGTTCTCGCTGAAGCCGCCGCCTTTGTTGCGCGTCGGGCCTTCGCCGAAGATCGTCCACGGCCGCGTGCCGTAGATCGCTTCGCCATTGACCTTGAGCCAGTCACCGATACCGGTGAGTATCCCCTGCGCCGTGTCGGGGATCCGGCCATCGGCCAGCGGACCCACATTCAGCAACATGCAGCCGTTCTTGGAGACGATGTCCACCAGCACATCCACGAGCTGATCCACCGACTTGTACCCGAGGCAGTTGTGATGGAACCACGGGCCGATGGACGTGTCCGTCAACCAGACGTACTCCGTCAGCCTGTCCTCCCGGCCGCGCTCGAAATCGAGAATTCCGGTGTACTGGTGAATCTCCCGATGCTTGTGGGTGACGCCAATCTCCCGGCCGTTCTTCGCGGCCCAGTCGTAGGTGTCGGCGAACATCCGCTGCTGGTATTCAGGCGTGATGACCGATCCCAGTTCGAAGTCGAACCAGATCAGGTCGGGTTGGTACTTCTGCAGGACCTCGTCCACCATGCCGAGCCAGCGATCGAGGAACAGCTTCGTCGGCGGGGCCTTGGCGTCGTGTGCTTCGCCGTAGAGATCGGCATATTGCGGGTCGGCCCCGTCGTACTGGTGGGCGGGCTCGAAGTATCGCCAGGCAAAGCCGTGGTGGAAGGTGGTGATGAACTTCAGGCCGCGTTTGCGGATGGCCTGCTCAAACTCGCCGGTGAGGTCGCGCTTGGGTCCCATCGCCCTGGCATTCCAGCGGGTGATCGAGGAGTCCCAGTTGGCGAAGTTGTCGTGATGCACCGCGACGGGCCCGGCGAACTTCGCGCCCGAGCGGGCGAAGAGCTCCGCCCAGGCTTCTGCGTCGAACTTCTCGGCCTTGAAGGCGGGGATCACGTCCTTGTACCCGACGGTCTTCTGGTCGCCGAACTGCTGCTGGTGCCAGAAGAAGGCCGCGTGCTTGGGGTCATAGAGTTGCCTGCCGTACCACTCCATCTCGTGCGGCGCCCCGCCGGTGCCGACGGTCACCGGGCCCCAGTGGGTGTAGATGCCGAACTTGGCGTCGCGGAACCACTCCGGATCCTTGTGTGCCTTGAGCGACGCCCATTCGGCCTTGAAGGGCCCGGCGGCGACGGTCTGGTCGATCTTCTTGACCGACGCGGCCAGCGCGGCATCGTCCGCCTGGGCACCCAGGCCAAATGCACCGACGACCGCGATGGCGATGGCGAGGAAGGCTCTCCGCATGGTGGCTCCTGTGATACCGCAGAATACCCGCAGTATCCGGCGGACGACAGGGCCTTCCCATGTCTCTGGCTGACCAAAGCATGACGATTATTGTCCTGGCCCCGGAAATCCGTCAATACCCGTCCCTACGCCCGCTGACTTACACCGACATTATCCGATGGTCTGGATTGTTGAAACTCAGTCTCAACAACGGTATAGTCTTAAACTGGTACGATAAGATATCCGAGTTCGGAGTAGGCTTTATGGAAAAGTCGTGCAACAATCCCGATTGCGAGCATTCGGGAAGCCCCGATACCTGCCCGCTGAACCAGCTTGGCGTGGGCGGTTGTGGGAATGTTGTAACCGTTTCAGGGGACACGGAAGTCCGTCGTCGGCTTCTGGAGATGGGGTTCTGTAACGGGGCGGCCGTTGAGGTGGTTCGCCGGGCGCCCATGGGGGATCCCACCGAGTTTCGGCTTCGCGGCTACTCGCTTTCGCTGCGCGATGAGCAGGCCAGATTTGTGCAGATCGTCCCCGCACCCAAGTCGAAATAGGCGCCCGGCCCTATGATGTTCCAATGCCGACCTGTTGTCATCCAGTCAAACCCACGCCCGCGGCCGACGGCAGCTTGACCGTCGCCTTGGCCGGCAATCCGAACTCCGGGAAGACCACGCTGTTCAATGCCCTGACCGGCCTGCGGCAGAAGGTGGCCAACTATCCGGGTGTTACGGTTGAGAAGAAGACCGGCAAGTGCAAGCTGGGCGACGGCCGGCGGATCACCGTGATCGACCTTCCGGGGACTTACTCGCTGATCTCGCGTTCTCCTGATGAGGTGGTGGCGATGGAGGTGCTGCGGGGGATTCGCCAGGACACGCCGCCGCCCGACGTGGTGGTGGTGGTGGTCGATGCCTCGAACCTGCAGCGGAATCTCTACCTGGTGTCGCAGCTCATCGAGCTTGGCCGGCCGCTGGTGGTGGCCTTGAACATGATCGACATTGCCGAGCGGCGAGGGCTGCACATTGACGCCGGGGCGCTGTCCGGCCAGCTCGGCGTTCCGGTGATACCGGTTGTCGGCCACAAGCATCGAGGAATCGAGCAACTCAAGGAGGCCATGGGCGAAGCGCGCGTGGCCCCGATGCCGCACTGGACACTCCCGACGGCAATGAAGGATGAACTGGTGACCGTGGGTCAGGGATTGGCGGTGTTGGATGAGCGGTGTGACGTAGGGTCCGCACTGCGGACCATTCCTCTCGACTCCGCGAAGGCCGTGGAGACCGCACCAGCGGACGTGGTGGGCAGTGCCCACCCTACGAAAGCCTGGATTTGCGCTGGCGATCCCACACGGCGGCTCGATCGCTATCAGGCGATGGCCGAGCGGTTGCTGATCGACGACCGGGCCGGGGACGTTCTTCCGCTGTCGCAGGATCCGAAAGTGTCAGCCCTGGTAAAGGGCGCCATCAGTCGCCTCTGGGCCGCCGGGATTGATCCCATCGAGGCCGACATCGAGGCCCACTATCGCTGGATCGAAGGCGTGACGGAGAA
This sequence comes from Tepidisphaeraceae bacterium, assembly GCA_049514055.1. GTDB lineage: Bacteria > Planctomycetota > Phycisphaerae > Tepidisphaerales > Tepidisphaeraceae > JANYKD01. The sequence continues at coordinate 3,382 of JBEKVL010000386.1, forward strand.
GAGCGCCGCCACGCTGGAGGAACTGGCGGCGATGGGCGTCGAACCCGACCCGACGGCCGTCCTCAGCTACGAGACTCCGCGGCATCGCACGCTGACCGAGCGCGTCGACACCGTGCTGGTCCACAAGGTCTGGGGCCTGGTCATTTTCGCCGCCATCATGACCACGCTCTTCGTGAGCATCTTCTGGCTGGCCGGCCCGATCATGGACGGCATCAAGAACGTCATCGAGTGGACCGGCGTCAGAGTGGCGGCGTGGATTTCTCCCGGTCCGCTCCACGATCTCGTGCAGGATGGCATCTTCAAGGGCGTCGGCGCGGTCGTTGTCTTCGTGCCGCAGATCGCGCTGCTGTTCATGTTCCTGGCGATCCTGGAGGACAGCGGCTACCTTGCCCGGGCCGCGTTTTTGATGGACCGGATCCTGGCGAAAGTCGGCCTGCACGGCAAGTCATTTATCCCGCTCCTGTCGTCATTTGCCTGCGCGATCCCGGGTGTCATGGCCACGCGGACCATGGAGAATCGCCGCGACAGGCTGGCGACCATCCTGGTCCTGCCGTTCATGAGCTGTTCGGCGCGGCTGCCGGTGTACACGCTGCTGATCGGAACATTCTTCGCAGGCCGCGGGGCCTTTGCGCAGGCCGGCATCATGCTGGCGCTTTACGCGCTGGGTATCCTGGCGGCCGTCGTGACGGCACTGGTCTGCAAGCGGACGTTGCTGCGGGGCGGCGTGTCGAGCTTCATCCTGGAAATGCCGACCTACAAGCTGCCGCAGCCCTGGCAGGTGGTCCGGCAGGTGGTGACCAACTCCTGGGCGTTCATCGTCAACGCCGGCACGACGATCTTCTGCCTGAGCGTCGTGCTCTGGGCGATGACGTATTACGGAGCCTCGTCCGGTGAATTGGCCAGGCTCAAGGCCGCCGGCGCCGAAGAGAAGACCGTCGCGGCGTATCGCATGAACCACAGTGTTGCCGGGCGACTCGGGCACGCCATGGAGCCCGCCATCCGTCCGCTCGGCTACGACTGGAAAATGGGCGTCGGCCTGGTCGGCGCGTTCGCCGCCCGCGAAGTTTTCGTCTCCACGATGGCCATCACCTACGCTGCCGGTGACGGTGAGAACACCGCCGATCTGTCGGCTGCTATGCGTGCAGACCGGCGTCCCGACGGCACGCCCGTCTGGACGGGGGCGGTGGCCGTGAGCCTGCTGGTCTGGTTCGTGCTGGCCATGCAGTGCATGAGCACGCTGGTGATTGTCCGCCGCGAAACCGGCGGCTGGCGCTGGCCGATCTTCATGCTCGTGTACATGAACGGCCTGGCGTACATCGTGAGCTTCGGGGTGTATCAGATTGCGAAGATGCTCTAACCGCGATCGTTGATCGCGGTGCCCGGACGCGATGACGTTGTAGCCGCGATCGTTGATCGCGGTTCCCCGCCGCTCGGGGAAGTGGTATAATCCGGCATGGCATGACAATGACCATGGGCGAACCTCGGACGTTTCACTGGTCCCGGCAGGCGTATTACGCGCTGGCTGCCGATGGAATTTGGGCGGGGCGCCGCGTCCAACTGATTCGTGGGGAGATTATCGAAATGCCGCCGCAGGGACATTTGCACTTCGTGGCCATTGCTCGCGCGGCCCGGTTGCTCGAAGGCATATTCGGCCCGGCGCATTGGATCAGGACTCAGGCGCCGCTGGACATCAGCGATGAATCGGTCCCGGAACCAGATGTGGCCGTGACCGAGCATCCGATTGAGCACTACAGCAGTCATCCCACGACGGCGCTGCTCGTCGTTGAGGTGTCGGACAGTTCGCTTCGACTGGACCGCGAGAAGGCCGAACTGTACGCGGCCGCGGGGATTCAGGAGTACTGGATCGTGAATCTCGTGGATCGGCAATTGGAGGTCTATCGCCATCCGTCGCCGGCCGCCGGAGATATTCCGGCGGCATATCAGCCACCGTTGATCCTGGCGTCGTCTGCTGAGGTCGCGCTGCTGGCCCGGTCAGAGGCGAAGATCCAGGTGGCACAGTTGTTGCCTTGACCGAGGTTTGGAGTTCACGCTTCAGCGTGTCTGCCTGCGGCAACATGTACGAGACACGCTAAAGCGTGAACTCCGAACAGGATCCTGGTCAGATGCGGTTACGGGCGCAGATGATTGCATGAACGCTTCGGGGAGTGTTACAATCCTGACCGTGATGACACTTCCCCTACAGGAATTCGGCGTTGCCCTGGCCATTGGCGCGCTGGTTGGGATCGAGCGAGAGAAGAAGAAATCCGATACGGGCGATCCGGGCTTCGGCGGGATTCGCACCTTCATGCTCCTGGCCGAGGCCGGGGCGATTTCCGCATGGATTTCCGATCGCACCGGGAGCCCGTGGATATTCAGCATCACCGGGATCTGCGTCACGCTCATGGTGCTGGCCGGCTACTATGTCCATGTCAGCCGCCAGCCGCTGGCACGCGGACTGACCACGGAAGTGGCCGCCCTGATTGTCTTCCTTGTCGGAGGTGTCGCGGTTTTCGGATCGACCAAACTCGCCGTCATGCTCGGCATCGTCACGTCCGCCACGCTCGCGTTCAAGGAACCGCTGCATACCATGGTTTCGAAGATCGACCGCGACGACATCTACGCGGGCACGAAACTCCTGATCGCCACCTTTATCATCCTGCCGCTGTTACCCGACCGGGCCATCGATCCCTGGGGCGCGGTCAACCCGTACATGACATGGTGGCTGGTCATACTCATTTCCGGCCTGTCGCTGGTGGGCTACGTCGCCACGCGCTGGCTCGGCAATGAACGGGGCACGACGCTCACGGGCCTGTTCGGAGGGCTGGTCTCATCCACGGTCGTGTCGCTCACGTTCGCCAAGCGCAGCCGCGAGGAACGGGCGGAGCCCGGGTCGGCCGATGCGCTGGGCGCCGGGATCCTGCTGGCGTGGACCGTGATGTTCGCGCGCGTGCTGGTGATGGCGGTGGTTCTGTATCGGCCGCTCTTTACGGCACTGGCAATTCCCATGACCACGATGGGGGTTGCCTGCCTGATTATGGGCGTGGTGCTCTATCTGCGTGCGCGAGCGGTTCCGCCGTCCGGCGTGGCGG
>JBEKVL010000387.1:0-6467 GCA_049514055.1 Tepidisphaeraceae bacterium
GCGCTTGGTTCGACGACAACGCCGAGGGCAAGACGCATCCGGTCGGATCGAAGAAACCCAACGCCTGGGGCCTGTACGACATGCATGGCAACGTGGCCGAATGGTGCTGTGATTACTACGCGCCGTATCCATCGGGACCGGCCAACGATCCTGCCGGGCCGGCGACAGGCAAGACCCGCGTGGTTCGAGGCGGGTCGTACGCCAACTTCCCACGCGGGTTACGCAGCAGTTCGCGCGGCAATGTTCCGGCGTCGTATCAGCTCAAGACGGTGGGGCTGCGGGTTGTACTCGCAGATCCGTAAGGCGCGCCAGCCCGTAGGGTCCGTTTCAGCGGGCGTGGTTTGGCATGACCGCGGGTTTCCGCGTCCGCTGAAGCGGGCGTGACCAAATTTCCGGGCAATCTGTAAGTTGTTTCCACTGCGACAGTTGTCATTCTGAGCGTACTCGCGAAGAATCCGGCTTTGGACTTCCAGGCCAGATCCCTCGCGAGTACGCTCGGGATGACGGTTTGTGGTTTCGATGAAATGCCCGGAAAAATGGTCACGCCCGCTGAAGCGGACCCTGCCAGACCCACCTTGACGAATTATCTCATTCTAATAATATACTAATGTGATTAAGTCTTTCGGAAACCGGATGACCGAGGACATCTACGAGGGAATCTCCTCACGACATTCGCGGTCGTTTCCGGCCGAGGTGCTCCGCGCCGCGAAAGTGCGGCTGGATTACATTCAGTATGCAGTGTCGCTGGACGACTTGAAGGTGCCGCCGGGAAATCGGCTTGAGGCGCTCGCGGGAGACCTGCGAGGCCGGCACAGTATCCGCATCAACAGGCAGTGGAGAATTGTCTTTCGCTGGACCCATGAAGGGGCCGAAGATGTTGAGATCGTCGATTATCATTGAACAGAGGCGGCCATGAGAATACCAACGCACAGACCCCCGACTACTCCCGGCGAGATCCTCAGAGAACTCTTTCTCGAACCGGGCGGGATTTCCCAACTCCAGTTGGCCCGGCACCTGGGTTGGACGCCGGCCAAGGTCAACAACATCATTTCCGGCCGCTTGGGCATCACCGCCGAGACGGCACTGTCGCTGGCCGACGTCTTTGGCACGACGCCGGAAATATGGATGAATGCGCAGGCGGCCACTGACTTATGGAAGGCGGGACACAAGCATGTTGCCCGCAAAAAGCTGAGACACGTCGCGAGGCCGGCGGCTTGATAGTGGCACGTCGTATGGCCTGATCGCCACCGTAGGGTCCGCTTCAGCGGATGTGGTTGGGTGTAACCGCGGGTCTCCGCGTCCGCTGAAGCGGACCCTACGGCACTAATGAACAACAAACGCGTACTTGCCTGACTCCACTTCCATGACCACGCAACCGGATTCCATGCGCAGGACTTTGATCTCCGGGTGTTCGGCCAGGGATTTGCCGCCTTCGGTCACGGCAGCGGAGTTCTTGGCGGGGATCCAGACCGTCGCCGTGGTGTTGGCGGGAATGGTGACGTCGAGCGCGAATTTACCGCCGGCGAGTTTCCAATCGCTCACGATCGGACCGCGGATGGAGTCGTATTTCGCTCTGGCCCAGGTGACGTCGCCGACGGGCTGCGGGTGGATGACGATGCGTTTGAAGCCGGGGCCGCCGGGGTCACAGGCGATGCCGGCGAGGTCGTGATAGAACCATTCGGTGATCTGGCCGAGCATGAAGTGGTTCTGCGAACTGCCGCGGCCGGCGTCCCAGGCTTCGGTCAGGCTGGTGGCGCCCATCGCAAGCTGCCAGCCGTAGCCGGGTTTGTCGGAGCGGCTGTTGATGTCGAAGATCACGTCCGACCGGCCGCCGTCGGCCAGGGCGCGGAGCAGATACCGATAGCCCACATCCCCGGCCGTCAGGCTGTTGCCGCGTCTGCGGACATCCTGCACGATCCCTTCGAGCACGCCGGCCCGTGCATCCGGCTCGGCCAGGCCCATCACCAGGGCGAGTGAGTTGCCGCACTGCGAGCCTATAGCGTACTGCTTTTTATCCGGCGTGTAGAAGGCCTTGTTGAACGCGGTGCGGATCTGCGCGGCAAGTCCGCCGTACTTCTCCGCGTCGCCGGCATTGCCGAGCAGCTTCGCCGCCTGGGCTACGATGATTGCATCCTGGTAGTAGAACGCGGTGGCGGTCAGGGGGATGGGCGTGAGCTGCGAATAGCCGGGCGGCTTGGGGCCGATGTCGTACCAGTCGCCCAGGCCGTGCGAGACGATGCCGTCTCTGGACTTGCTGCCGAGATAGGCGACGTAGCGCTTCATGCCGTCGTAGTGGCGGCGGAGCAGCTCGACATCGCCGGTCCATTCGTATTGCTGCCAAGGCACCAGCACCATGGCGCTGCCCCACTCGGGCGAGTCGCGGAAACCGCCGCTGAAGACGGTGTATTCCGGGGCAATATCGGGAACCAGGCCGTTTTCAAGCTGCGAGTCGGCCATGTCGATCGTGCCTTTGGTGAAGAGCCGGGCGAGGTCGAACTCGTAGCGCAGGGCCGGGCCGTTGAGGTGATATTGCTCGAGCCACCCGAGCCGCTCGCGGTGCGGGCAATCGGTGATGACGCTGACGAGGTTGGACCGCTGAGCCCAGCGGATCAGCGTGCGGATGCGCGTAAACATCTCGTTGGAGCAGGCGAATTCGCCGACCGGCCGGGAGGCGGTGTGGACGACGACGCCCTCGAGCGATTCAACGGTGGGAAGAGCGCCGCCCGGCGTCGTGGGGTTGAGTTCCACCTGGAGGTAGCGGCAACCATGATAGAAGAACTTCGGGAACCACTGCTCGCTGCCGATGCCGAGGAGTTTGTACTGCCAGTAGGATGCGCCGCCGCCGGCCGAGCCGCGATCGACCGCGCCGTCGGCGTTGACGAGTTCGGCCGGGATGATGCGGACGAAGGAACCTGCCGGGCCTTTGACCTTCAGACGCGGCATGATCGGGGCGTTCTGGCCGAGGTCGTAGACGGCGACGCCGGGGCGAAGCTCGGTGATCCTGGCGACCTTGATGGTCTCGATGGCCCGCAGCGGCGGGGCGGCGGCCGTGAAACCGCGGAGTTTGCCGCCCGGGCCGTCGACGGCGATGGCGGGTTGCCATTCGTAGTCGTCAAAGCCGGGCTTGTCCCAGCCGCGCGGGTCGAGGCGCGCGTTGTAGTCTTCGCCGCCGTAGATGCAGGAGAACGTGATGGGTCCGGGGGCGACTTTCCAGCCGTCGCCGGTGGCGATGGTTTCCACAGTGCCGTCGGCGTATTCGAGGCGAAGTTGGGCGATGGCCTTGAGCGGGCCGAAGGTGCCTTTGAACTTGGTGTAGCGGCCGCCTTTGACGTTGTACATGCCATTGCCGAGGAGCAGGCCGATGGCGTTGGGGCCTTCCTTGAGCAGGGCGGTGATCTCGTGGGTGTCGTAGAGGCAGGTCTTGTCGTACTTGGTCCAGCCGGGGGAGAGCAGGTCTTCGCCGGACTTGGCGCCGTTGATGGTCATTTCGTATTGACCGAGACCACAGACGTGGGCGATGGCGCGCTTGAGGCCGGGTCTTACGGTGAAGTTGCCGCGGAGGAGCATGGTGTCGTAGGCCGGTCCTTTGGGCAGTTCCGCGCCGACCATCCCCCGGCCATCGGTGAGCGCCGCCTTGCCCCAGCCGAAGGCTTCGACGGTGTCTTTCGCGGTGACTCTGGCATTGAGCGCGACGTTATTTCCGCCGGAGAGGACTTCGAGCTGGGCCAGGGCGAAGCAGTAGGATCGCGTGGGCTTGGCGAGTTTGGTGGCCGTGACGCGGACGTATCGTGCTCTTACGGCCCGGGCGTCGAAACTGACCGCGCTGTAGCCGGGATTGGCGACATCCTCGGTCGTGCGGTCGACAATGGCGGCGGGTTTGGCAAAATCGGCGTCGGCCGAGACTTCGAGCTTGAAGCGGATGGGGTAGCCAAAGCCGTCTTTGTCGTCGTGGCGCACGGGATGCAGGCGGATGGTATCGATGGGAAGATCCCGGCCGAGATCGACCTGGACCCACTTGGCATCATCCTCGCGGGCGGACTCGGCGGCGTGATAGCCGACGAAGGTCCGGGCGACGGGGTTGGCGGCGGCGCCTTTGGCGCTGATCCACCGGGCTTTCCAGTCGGCGTCGGCGAGGATGCCCATGGTCCAGGTGGCGGGCTTGCTCCAGGCGGATTCCTTGCCGGCCGCATCCCAGGCACGTACTTTCCAGACGACCTGCTGCGATGATCCCAGGGCCTTGCCCGCATAGGGGATGTGGATGGTCTGGTCGGAGACGACCTTGCCGCTGTCCCAGAGGTCGCCGGTGTCCTTGGCCAGTTGCTCGGGCGATGAGGCGACGAGGATGCGCCAGGCTGTCTGTTTCTGGCCGCGTTCATCGCTGTCCAGCCGCCAGTAGAGGCGTGGCTGGGGCACATCGACGCCGAACGGATCGGCGGCGTATTCGCAGCGGAGGTCGAGAACCTCGACGCCGGCCGATGCGGGAATGGCGACCGACAGGAGGATTAGCGACAGGAGGAGGCGGTTTCTCATAGACAGTTATACCGTGCTGGTCGCTGGTCCGTGGTCAGTGGCCAGTGGCCGGTGGTGGGAAACCGACGGGGTGTCTGGATGTAGCCGACGCCTCGCTTGGGCCTGGATTCGTCCGCCGGAGAATCGTGCCCGCTGGCAACTTCCCCGCCGGGATGACCCATGGCGGCTACAGGCGTCGTCATTCTATTTCCGTCCACCGAACCACAGCGGATCGGGCTGGCAGAACGGCGGCTGATTCCGTATTCGGGCGGGCTACTCGAGGTCATCAGCATCATGGCTGGTGGAATCTGCGGCTTCTGGCCGGGCCGGTGGCGACGGGGGTGCCGGCGGAACTGAGCACGCTGCGGATGATATTCGCGTGCTGGTCGGCGCCGGCAACGGCTTGCACTGGCGGGAACTCTGGAAGGCGGAGGACATCGGGAAAGAGAGTGCCGTGCTCGACTTCACCGAGCCGGTCAACGGGGCGTACGAGATGCTCATCAAGGTGCGGATGCTGGCGAAGGCGGCGGCGGGCGATGCGGTGCTCAAGTCGATCAAGGTCATTACCACCACGCAGCCCAGCTCCAAGACACAGCCACGGCTGAATGTCGGCCGAAATACGGTGTATGTCGGTGCGGGCGGCCAGACGGATTCCATCGTCTTCTGGCCGGAGTTGCAGGGGGAGAAGGCCGACGGCAGCAAGCTGCCGATCTGGGGCTCGCATCTCTGGCGGCTGCGCCTGCCGGAGAACAAATGGGAGCATCTGCTGGCCGCCCCGGAGGCGCTCATTGCCGTGGGCGGGACCGGCAAGCTCATCTACGCACTGGGCTACTTCAGCCACGTACTGTACCAATACGACTGCGCCACGGGGAAGGGCCGGTCGATCCGCGTCGGCTCGGTGGATGGCCACGTCAGCCGGAATTTCCTGGTGGATGGGCGCGATCACGTCTGCCTGCCACGCCTCACGCGTCCGCCCGGGGCCGATGCCAGAAGCGACCCGGCCGTACACCTTGTCGGGTTCGACGGCGACCTGCACGAAGTCGGCCAGACGCCGCTCGCCCACTACCTGATGGGCAAACGCTATCTCGTAGGCGTGTCCAAAGCACAGGGCGCCAGGGTCTACTAATGGCTGCGCTACGACCTGACGACCAACACCTGCGATGCCCGGCCATTCGACGTGCCTGTGCCCAACTTCCCGCCCATGAAGGATGTGTTGCTGTATGGCTCGATGACGTGCGACGGCGAAGGCGGTTACTACGTCGTCGGCACGCACATGGCGAGTCGCCTGCCGATCGTGCTGCGGGTGCCAGAGCGGGCCGATTGAGGTTGTGCGTGTGGCCGTGTCGTCTGGAACCACGCGATCCAACGCGGAAGCCGTCATCCCGAGCGTACTCGCGAGGGATCTGGCATCCGCGCCCAAGGCCAGATCCCTCGCGGGTACGCTCGGAATGACGCATTGTGTGCGTGCGATCATCTTCGAAAGCGCGCCGTCAGCCCCCCTGCGTCCCGCCCCGCATGATCGACAGGACCAGTTGCACCGCATCGGTTGGCCGGCCGATCACCGCGCCCATCACCAGGGCCGATTCCATGAACGCATCGGCCGTGTCGTAACACGTCGTCACAAATCGCGGTGCCGCGCTGTCACCGCAGGCCGACGCGATGATCGATCGCCAGGCCGGCAGATGCGGATCATCCGTGCTGGCGAATACCAGCAACGGTTCGAATTCCGCCAGCGCCCTCACTGGCGAAAGACCCGGCGACGAACCTGTCAGGGCACCGGCCGCACCAAAGTCGATCGCCTGAGTCGACCCGGTGCCTGACACTGTGCCCGCATGGCAAACGGGCATACAATCAGCCGCTTGACGGCGACCAACGAGCAGCCGGGACGCCGAACGCCCAGGCTCGTTACGCTGGAGAAATATCAAAGGAAGGACTCGCACATGAACTCCGGAAACAGC
>JBEKVL010000388.1:0-6455 GCA_049514055.1 Tepidisphaeraceae bacterium
TACACTTCTCGCGGCGACAATGCGGTCGTTTTCGTTTGTAACTGCCGCACAACACAGGAGATACAGCTTCGCGGTCGTGATCTCTGGTCCCCGCGAGTGTAACCCCGCTTTGAACCACGCCATAAAAGGGATTGGGCAGGCCCTGCGGTTTGGCCTCTTGCGCTCGAAGAGAATAGGACAGCAACGCGGTAATGATCATAGACAACGAGATGTAAATGCGAGACATAGGCTGAACTCCGTTTGGTTACTACTGGCGAAACGTGCGGCGTGCGTCAGCCCGCTCGCTTCTTGGTCACCACGTCAACTTGAGGCACCGGCGGGGTCTGCCCCATCTCCAGCGTCGGCGCCACGCACTCGGCCATCGACTCCCGGACCTTGCGGAAGCATTCGTCGGCCGTCTTCCCATCCTCCATGACGCCGGGGATTTCCAGCCCGTGGCCGTAGTACTCACCATCCTCGAACCAGATGACCGCCTGATACCGCGCGGCCAGATCACGGCCACGCCGCATCGCGTCGGCGTTAAGCGGGCGACGGAGACCGGTCTTAGTGGGCATGAGGCCAGTATGACGAAAAGAGGCATGAAGTCAAAAGAAAAAGTGTATCAGGCGTCGCGTGACGCGTCCTGCCTGAGTTGCAGAAGTCTACAAAGAACAGCCGTGTCAAAACACACAAACCCCCGCCGAGAGGACGGGGGTTCGCGCGATACTGATCTGCCCAACGTCAGGCGTTACTTCGCCTGATCGTTAATGAACGTCTTGACCTTCTCGGATGCCAAATTCATCGCGCCCAGCGCCTCGGCGGCGGCGGAACGGACGTCATTGTTGGGACTCGTCTGCGCGAGCTTGATGACCGCGTCGATCTGGGCCGGCTCAAGCTGGTTGCCTGAGAACTTGGCGCTGATCGCCAGGTCCTTCAGCAGGGCGATCCTGAGTTCATCGGCCGTCTTCTCGTCGCACGCCTTCACGGCCAGCGCCATCTGCGACTCGCGGGTGTTGAGATAACCCAGGGCCGCGCCGGAAGCCTTGGCGATCTCGGGACGCGCGTCGTCCAGGGCCGCAATCAAGGCGGGCTGGGCGACGGTCAGGTCGAACACCTGCCCACGGCTGATGGCCAGCCGGGCGACCATGTCGGCCGCCCGCTGCGCGTAGGCCCCGGCGGCCTTCTCGTCCAGCGGCAGACCGCCCGAGCGTTTGCGGGCCTCGTCCACAGCCGCGGTGAGCGCCGCGGCGTCTTCGAGCTTGACGTCGGTCGCGGTCACCAGCGGGTTGGTGAGGGCAATCGTGGCAAACGGCGAAGCGTTCTTCGACGCGACCAGGATGAGCCGCGAGGCACGCTCGAGGCGGATGTTCTGGGAAGCCAGTTCGAACAGCCGGTCCAGGCCCGGATCGCCCTCGCGGGCGATGATGACATCGACGCCGCTGAGTCCCGCGGCGGCCGCGACGGCCTGCTCGGGAGTGGCGCCACCCTTGACCTGGTAGGCGTTGTTGGCGCCGACGGCGGCAACGACCCCGTTGAGTTCCTTCTCCGATGCAAGGACGAGCACTCCCGGTTTGCCACTCTGGTTCAGAGCCTCGGCAAGGATCGGGATCACGCGCTCCTGGCCCGTGAAATTCTTCTGAGGCAGCGACTGGGCCACGGCAAGGGCGGCCTCAAAGCGAACCTGGCGATCGGGATAGCGGAGCGCGTCGAGCAGCGGCCGGACTTCCTGGCCTTCGTAGAGGTTGCTGGCGCCGACGATCTCCTGCAGCGACTTGACGGCGCGCAGGGCGACGGCGGCGTTTTTGTCGTTCAGTGCCCGTGCCAGCGCCGCACTGGTATGGCGGGTTCCCGCGGCAACGGCATAGAAATGCGTGGACGGATGCTTCTCATCCCAGAAAGGATCGGCCGCGCCCTCGGGCATCTCCGACTCGCGCTGATAGCCGGCGGCCAGCCACAGAGCCAGGGCGTCGGAACGGCTGGGGTCGGCCTTGAGAACCTGCTCGCACATGCGCAGAGCCATGTCGTCGTGGAACACAGCCGGAGGAATGTCCTTCTTCTCCAGGGCGTTGCCGTTCCAGTACCACATATAGCCGCCGAGCACGCCCTTCTCCGGACGAACGGCGCCCTTGTCGTAGTAATACTTGACGGCCTGGCCGTAAAAGAGCTGGGCCACGCTGACGTCCTTGCCAACCCTGGCATTGAGCCGGGAGAGCGCCTCGGCCGCGGCGGCTTTCACCGTCACGGGCGCATCGCCCCGGGTCACGCGGACGAGGTAGGGCACCGCCGCGTCGTAGCCGATATCGCCGAGGGCGATCATGACCCACACGGCCAGGTCCGGTTCCTTGACGTCCGTGGCGGCCAGCAGCGGATTGAGCGCCCGCTGGCCCAGATCCCGGATGGCACTGCGAATCTCGACATGCAGGTTCTTCTTCGCCGGATCCTTGAGATAGGCAAGCATGACCGGCACGGCGAGTTCGCCGCTGTTCTTGAGATGCTCGATGGCCAGCACATACGCCCGGCGGCCGCCGCCGAGGCGCTCTACCTGTGACTCGATGTACGTCATGTCGGCCGCCCGGGCCAGGCGCGCCTTGGAGAAGACATCGAGCAGCTTGACGGCGGTGTCCTTGAGATCGGCCGTCCGCTGCCAGGATAGCAGCCGCTCGTCGAGTTCGACGCGCCGGTCGGCCGGCACGCGGGCATTGCGCTGTTCGAGCACGGCCTCGAAGGCCGCGAGCACTTCAGCGGGCGCGGCGGCGGCAATCTTGTCGCCTTCGGCCTTTGCCAGATCGTAGCGGGCAATTGACGCATAGTGCCAGAAATCCTCGACGCTCTTGGCCAGTTCCGCGTTGATCTGGGGTGCCGCTTCCGCGGGAGCCACGACGGGCGCAACAGCGGGAGCAGTAGTGGGCGCTGCCGCGGGAGCGGCCGCAGGCACAACCGCAGGCGCTGCGGCCGGGGCGGCAGCCGGAGCCGCCGCCGGGGCGGCAGCGGGTGCTGCGGCCGGGGCCGCTGCGGGAGCGGCAGCAGGTGCGGCCGCAGGCGCTGCGGGAGCATCCGCAGCTTCCGCCGCCCGAATCGATGGGGCGCAAACAACGGGAAGTGTCAGTACACAGGCGAGAGCCAAGGACTGTCCGAGCCGGGGCAGTCGTTCCATGGTGCCGGCCTCCTCAGGTGAAAAATCTGGTCCTGCCTCCGCCTCGCTGCCAGCTTCTTGCCGCAATCAAGGTGGTGGCCGAATTTTGCTAACGCTGAGAATAAAAGGGTTTGCGTGCGGAGTCAAGAAACGCCAGACCAATCCGCAGGTTAAATCAGCACCGTGGCATTTGGCGCGACTCCCTGCAGGACAGGCATTCTCGCCTGTCATTGGATGGCTGAGTGGGGGACATTCTTGTCCCCCCGATGCCATCCAAATGCCGTGGTGCCTCAAATGCGATGGCCCTGCACACTAAATCACCCCCGTCCAATCCGGCGGCATCAGCAACACCGGCACCGCCGCACTCTTGATCAGCTCCACCGGAACATTTCCGGCCAGCAGCCTGGCAAATACATTTTTCGTTGTCAGGCCCAGCACAATCAGGCTTGCCTGCCGTTCATTCGCCGTCGTGAGGATCGCCCGCGATATGTCGTCACTGAACAAGAGGAGCGTCTGCACAACGATCTCCCGCTTGCCCAGTTCATCCCGCAAAATCGTCAGGGATTCCTCGCCTCCCGATTGTTCCTGTTCGCGAATCTGGCCGGCGCTCGGCCGGCAGACATGCACCACCAGCACCTCCGCCGCCATACGCCTGGCAAGATCGCCGATCGGCTCCACCAGGCGACGCGCGGCAACCGGAGTGCTGATGGCTAGGAGAATCCGGCTCATGATTTTTCCTCTGTAACAAGCTCGATCAACCGCCGCAACCGGCGAAGCGCCCGGCCACGATGGCTGATGCGATGCTTCTCTCCCGGCTCCAACTCGGCGGTGGTCTGCCGCAGTTCGTCGACCATGAACAGCGGATCATAGCCGAAACCGTTGTCGCCGCGAGGAGCGTGAATCATCCGGCCTTCAATCGTGTCCCGCGCCGTCAGAATGATCTTCCCCGACGGCTCTGCCAGCGCCAGCACGCAGACGAACCGCGCGCTGCGCCGCTCGTCGGGCACATTGCCCAACTGCTTCAGAAGCAGCCGATTGTTGTCGGCATCCCCCTTGCCCGCGCCGTGCATCTCGGCCCATCGGGCACTGTGTACGCCGGGACGACGGCCCAGGGCGTCCACCTCGAGCCCGCTGTCGTCGGCCACCACCCACTCAGCCAGCGCCCGGGCATAGAACGAAGCCTTCAGGCAGGCGTTATCGCGGAAAGTGCGGCCGGTTTCCTCCGGCGCCTCCAGGCCCGGGTGCTGCGTCAGGTCATCCCACTGGAACCCGTCGCCGCCAAGCATCTCCCTGAACTCGCGAATCTTCCCGGGATTCTTTGTAGCGATGAAAACCCGCACGGCCAATCCTTCCCGATGACAAAGCTCAAATCCCTGATTTCAAATCCGAAATCCGAAATCCGAAATCCGAAACGTGAGATCCCAAATCAATAATCATCCAGCCCCCGCAGCTTGCCGCCCTGCGGCGGCTTCTTCGTCGGCGACGCCGTTCTCGGCGGTGCCGGCTGCTGCGGATTCGTGCCGGCCTGCACCGTCAGCGGCACTTCGCCTGCCGGTGTTGAGGGATCGCCCCCGGCCGCCCCGGCCTGGCGGAGCAGCGCATCGGGAATGGCCGGTCGCTGGACCTGTGCCGTCACATCTTCGTGCGGGATCACCACCAGGAACGAATGTTCTACTTTGTCTACTTTGGTGCCGTTGGCTTTCGTGATCTGCCGGCCTTCCTCGTAGTTCGTCGCGTGGTTCGGGAATGCACGCCAGAGTCTGAGCAGCTCCGGATCCGTCACATTGATCTTCCGCTGCTTGGCAACCAGCAGCTTGCCGTCCTTCGTTTGCATCGGCCCCTCCGGCAAGGCCACGCCGTCCGGAGCCACCAGCACGTCGGCTTCGGGGCTGACCTTCTCCGGCCCGTCATCGATCACCACCGACGTCTTCGGAAACGCGCCGATGCACACGGAACTCACGGCGGGTCCGTGGAAGAAGAAAGCCTCATAACCCTGTTTGCGCAGATCGCGCACCGCCTCGACCGCGGCTTCCTTGCGACGGGCGTTGTCACGAAACGCCGCCACCTGGAGCGACCAGTACCCCTTGGCGCTGACCAGGTTCCACTCGGGCGGCGCGATGGGGTCCGCCTCTTCCATCGCCACCAGCAGCACCGCGCGGAACAACCGCTCGCCGCTGGCCGCATTCGTGAAATCAGCCATCGTCCTGCGATCGGCGGCGGCGCGAGCGGCCTCCTTCGCGTCGGCCTTCGGGTCGATCTCACGGTAGTAACCGTAGTAGAGCGTGGAGTGGTCCGGGTTGTGAACCACATAGAAGTCGGCCATCCTCGTCTGCTGGACCATCTGCTCCTTGAAACGCTTCGCCTGCTCCATGTGGCCCGGCCCGGTGAAACTCGCACAAACGATCGTCCAGCGAGCGCCCTCGGGAATGTTCGGAACCCCGGCCGGCGCACGGCCGGCCTCGGACTTGTCCGCCGCCAACGCCGGCATCGCCAGCCCCAGCAGCAACATCAATCGGATTATGCGTGCCATACGCCTGTCTCCGTATCAGAAACCGGGGAGTATACCTTCCCGGACGCCAGGTTTGTAGCGATTGCCGCTTTGTTCTTTATCCTCCCCAACCCTGTGGTTATGCTTGGCCAGTCATGAATCTCCCACAAGTTCGATCCATCGTCTTCGCGCTGGCCGCTCTAAACCTGGCCGCCGGCGAGAAGGAATCCCCCGCCACGGACTTCCGCGACACCTTCAAGGGCAAACTCGGGCCGGGCTGGTCGTGGATTCGCGAGGATCCCGCCGCCTGGCGCGTCAGCGACAAAGGCCTCGAAGTCCGCATCCAGCCGGGCAATATGTGGGGACCGGCCAACGATGCGAAAAACCTCCTCGTCCGGCCCGCTCCCGACCCGGCCCAGGGCGAAGTCGATGTGTCGATGACCGTCACCAATACGCCGCGCGAGCAATACGAACAGTCCGACCTCGTCTGGTACTACAACGACAGCAACATGGTCAAGTGTGGCCAGGAACTCGTGGACGGCAAACTCCGCATCGTCATGGGCCGCGAAGAAGGCGACCGAACCCGCACCATCAAAATCCTGCCCCTGGATTCCTCCACGGTGACCCTGCGCCTGCTCGTCAAGGACAACCGCATTCGCGGCCAGTTCCGCACGCCCGACGCCAGGGAGTGGACCGAGGTCGGCGAAACCGACCTGCCCGTGAAAGGCGAACCGAAGATCTGCCTTCAGTTCTACCAGGGGCCGGCCAAGGTGGAACGGTGGGTGAACGTCACCGAGTTCCAGGTGAGCCAGAAACGCTGATCCCAGCGTCTGGATGCATCCGAAATGCTGTTGC
>JBEKVL010000389.1:0-6441 GCA_049514055.1 Tepidisphaeraceae bacterium
GTCCTCACCGGCGAAGGTTGGCGTTATATGAACGCGCCAGATTCCGCCGGTGAGGACACCGGCGGCACTATTGGCGCTTACTTCTTCTCCCCCTGGTACACCCGCACAAAATCGACCCACATGTCGCTCTGGTCGCCGTAGCGAGCCAGGTCGATCTTCCAGCCGCTGATGCCGCCGATGGCGTAGTTGATCAGGAACCAGGCGGGCTGGGTCTTGCTGAGGTGTCCGGAAGGATGGCGCAGGACTTCGATGTCATCAAAGTAGTACACGGTGTCGGTCTGCGTGATCAATACGCCATAAGTATGGAACGTGTGCGACCACGAGGACTTGCCGCCCAGCGCCAGCGTATCGGGCCTGGCCGAGGAAGGATGCAGGGGTTTGCCGTCGGGACCGTTCGCAGCCCATTCGGGCTTGGGCTGCTTCCAGAAATGGCTGACAATGCAATAGACGCCTCCGGAATTGGGATTCTTCGGACCATAACCGCCGTAGCCCTCGATGATGTCCAGTTCGTCGGTGCCGGCGGCCGCCACGGCCTTGTAGTCCGGCGCGGCCTTGTCCATTCCCAGCGTGCCTTTGGTGAGCGTCCAGAAGGCCGGCCAGGTGCCGGGCGCGGACTGGGCGACGAAGCGGCATTCGAAGTAGCACGGCGCGGTGGCCGAGACGCCGCTGCCATCCTGACGAAGCGAGGAGATGATGCCAGTGCTGCCCCTGGTGCCGGGCTTCTTTGAGGCGTGGATCCTCAGAAATGTGCCGGTTTGGCTGAAAGGGTTGTTGTCGCCGGCGTTGTCGGAGAAAGGCCAGCCGCTGAAGTCGCCGCCGCCGGTCTTGTGCGAGGGATAGCGGGCGTCCTTGCCGTCGCGGGAGATGGAGAGCGGGCCATCGAAATCATCGGCGAAAACGAGTTTCATGCCCTTGGCGGCCGGCGGATCGGTCTTGGGGATGCCCTGGTTCCAGACGACGCCGCCTTTGTTGAACAGTTGCAGTTCACAAAGATCCTGCTTCTTGCCGCTGTCCCTGGCGTGAATGCGAATCGTGATCGGACCGTTGGGGAACTGGTCAGCGTGGAAGACGAAGCCGCTGTTGCCGTCGGCGTCGAGCTTGATGTCGGGCGCCACCTCCACATCGTGGCCCCATTTGTCGGGTTTGTCCGGGGTGGGCTGTTGCCAGCAGAGGGCCTTGGCATTGGCCATGCCGGGCGCTTTGAACACCACGGTGACGTCGCCTTTGACCTCCGAGCAGTAGGCCGGCGCACTGACGGCGATTGATTGAACGAAGTCGATCCCCTTGGGGCTGCTTTGGCCGGTGTAGAAATCGGGGTACTCAGAGTTGGCGGGCTTGGGCGGCGTCTGGGCAAGCAGGGTACATGGGACCAGGGTGAAGCTCAGAGCAAGTGAGGCGAGAGCGAGGCCGGACAGCGTTCGTTTGGTCATGTTGATTTCCGCGGCAAGTATTCCGTATCGGTTAAGCTCCTCCTCGTACACGGACAACTGAGTCCCGTTGCCAGAATCGGCGTGTTGACATCCGCCACCTCTCGCCAACTTCTCTTCGTGTCCGTTCGTGGCCCTTGGTGGGCCATCCCTGTTTTGCCTTTTCATGCCCATGATCCATCTGTTACATTCCCGCCATGAGACACTTCGCCATCACGTTCATCGGGCTTCTGTCGCTGGTTTCCAACGCCGCTGAACCTGCGAGCATCGTCATCCAGACCGACAAACCCGGGGCGGCCATCTCGCCTCTGCTCAACGGGATCTTCTTCGAGGACGTAAACTTCGGCGCGGATGGCGGCCTCTATCCCGAGCGTGTGAAGAACGGCGCGTTCGAGTTCGATGATGCGATGCTGGGCTGGAAGAAGATCGCGCCCGAGCGCGGCAAAGCGTTCTTCACGATCTGCACCGACACGCCCGTACACGCCAACACCGCGCGCTACCTCAGCCTCTACGGCTCGGCGGCCGGCATCGGCATCGAAAACGAAGGCTACTGCGGCATGGGCTTTGAGTCGGGGGCGTCGTATGTCTTTTCCGTCCATGCACGATCCAACGATCTGAAATCGCTCAACATCGAACTCCTCTCGGCCAAGGGTGAGCCGATCGGGCAGGCTTCGCTTGCGGGCTTCACCTCTGACTGGAAGAAGCATTCCGTGCAGATCAAGGCCACGGCGACGGATGGCAAGGGCCGGCTGCGAATCACCACCGGCGCCGCCGGCACGATCGACATGGACCTGATCTCGCTCTTCCCCGAGAAGACGTTCGCCAACCGCCCCAACGGTCTGCGGCCGGACCTGGCACAGATGCTCAAGGATATGAAACCCGGCTTCATGCGGTTTCCCGGCGGCTGCATCGTCGAAGGCCACACCCTGGCCAACCGCTACCAGTGGAAGAACACCGTCGGCCCGCTGCCGCAGCGTAAGTCGGCCATGAACCGCTGGAACGACGAGTTCAAGAACCGCGCCGCGCCGGACTACTTCCAGTCGTTCGGCCTGGGTTTCTTCGAATATTTCCAACTCTGTGAAGACATCGGCGCCGAGCCGCTGCCGATCCTCGCCTGCGGCATGGCCTGCCAGTTCAACTCGGGCGAACTCGTGCCGCTCAACCAGCTCGATCCGCATGTGCGGGATGCCCTGGACCTCGTCGAATTCGCCAACGGCCCGGCCAGCAGCACCTGGGGCAAGGTCCGCGCCGACATGGGCCACCCCGCGCCGTTCAACCTCAAGATGATCGGTATCGGCAACGAGCAGTGGGGCCAGCAGTACATCGACCGCTATGAGATTTTCGCCAAGGCGATCAAGGCGAAATACCCCGGGATCAAGCTGATATCCTCGGCCGGGCCGGGGCCGGACGGCAAGGACTTCACGTTTGCCTGGAAACGGCTGCGGGAGTTGAACGCAGACATCGTCGACGAGCACTACTACCGCGACCCGGCGTTCTTCCTCAAGAACGCCACGCGCTACGATGCCTACGACCGGAGCGGCCCCAAGGTCTTCGCCGGTGAATACGCCTGCCATGTGCAGAACAAGGCCAACAATCTGCTGGCGGCGATTTCCGAGGCCGCCCTGATGACCGGGTTGGAGAGAAACGGGGACGTGGTGGTCATGGCGTCTTATGCGCCGCTCTTCGCCCATGTGGAGCGTTGGCAGTGGAAGCCGAATCTCATCTGGATGGACAACCTCCGTTCCTTCGGCACGCCCAGTTACTACGTGCAGCAACTGTTTTCCCTGCACCGCGCCGCCCGCGTGTTGCCGGCCACGGTCGGCGGCGACAGCAACGGATTGTTCGTCGTCGCCGGCCGAAGTGCTGATGACAAGCAAGTGATCGTCAAGGTCGTGAACACGCGACCCGACGCGACCGGCATCAACATCAAACTGGCGGGTGCGGCCGAGGTGCGGAAGTCGGCCGACCTGGTGACGCTGACGGGCGATACAAAGGATGAGAACACGCTGGACGAGCCGCTGAAGATCAGCCCGAAGACCGCGAAGATTTTCGATGCCGCCGGGAGTTTCACGCACACGTTCCCGGCTAATTCGCTGACGGTGTTGCGAGTGGATGCGCGGTGACTCTGTAGCCGCCATCGTCGATCGCGGTCCCCGGCCGCGATGACCCATCGCGGCTACAGCATCTGACGGAGAATGCCAAACATGACCCACACCAGCAAGCCCAACGCCGCCATTCTCCGCCGCTTTCGCCGGGTGTTGGGGTTGTTCATGCTGGGGCTGATTCTCAGCGGCGTGACCGCGTTTCCACTGCAACACGAACTGGATCGGCTGGTGGCCATGTGTGGGTTGGCAATGGCCACGCCGGCTGACACGCACACCGGGTTTGACCACTGGATTCTCACCGTGCGGGAAGGCCTGCGCGACAGCTATGCCCGGTATCCCTGGATCGCGTATGGCACTGACTGGCTGGCGTTCGCACACCTCATCGTCGCGGTGTTCTTCATCGGCCCGCTGGTGAACCCGGTGCGGAATGTCTGGGTGCTCTGGGCCGGGCTGACCGCCTGCGTGACGGTGATTCCGTTGGCGATGGTCTGCGGGGCGATACGCGAGATTCCCTTCGGTTGGCGGCTGATCGACTGCTCGTTCGGCGTCTGCGGGGCGATACCGTTGATCTATTGTCTGAGGCTGGTCAGGAGCCTGGAAACAATGCCGGCGAGTGGCCAATAGCCGCCTGCGTGATGTCGCCTTCAGCCCCGGCAGGGGGCGACAGAAATTGGCCCACGACGTCAGTCGTGGGTAAACGATGCCAAATGGAATCGAGCCCCGGACGGGGCGAAAGAAGCTGTGCCGCCCCGCTGGGGCTCAGGAAATAAGGACCACATACATCTACCCATGGCTTACGCCATGGGCTATTATCTGCCGCCCCTGACGGGGCTGGACGGGCATGCAGGCCGAGTCCGTGCTGCCCGTCGGGCCGGCTCCTTCTCGGCCACGGCATTCCAGAACTTATCGCTCAACTTGCCAAGCTGCCGCGCCACCCTGTCGGCACTGATGGGCCGACACCACAACTCGTCGTCTCCTGGACAACAGGATACCGCATGGACCGCTATGTTCCATCCAAATCCGGCGTCCGGTGCCAATCATTCGGTTCACGCGCGTCTCCGTGAATTGTCGGCACGCTTTTTGTATACTCCCCGCCATAGGAGAATGCCATGATGCCAACTGTCCGATGGTCCATGCCCGTCGTCTTGCTTGCCTTCCTCTCGCTCGCCGTGCAGGCCGCCCAGCCGAATCCGGCTGCGGCACAAGCGCAACTGAGCGGCCAGGCCGCGGCGCCGGAGGGGCAGTGGATTCTCTGGTATCGCCAGCCGGCCAAGGGGTGGGAGGAGGCGCTGCCGGTCGGCAACGGACACATGGGGGCGATGGTGTTTGGTGGCGTGCCTTCGGAGCATATCCAGTTCAACGAGCACACGATCTGGACCGGGCAGCCGCACGCGTATCAGCACGAAGGGACGGCCAAGTTCCTGCCGGAAATCCGCAAGTTGCTCGTCGACGGCAAGCAAAAGGCGGCCGAGGATCTCGCCGGCAGGGAGTTCATGAGCGTACCGCTCCACCAGAAGGCATATCAGCCGTGCGGCGACCTCTGGATCGACTTCCCGGCCCACACGCAGGCGAGCGACTATCGCCGCTGGCTGGATCTGGACACCGGGATCTCCGGCAGCGAGTACACCTCCAACGGCGTCGTATATAAGCGTGAGGTGCTGGCGTCGTTTCCGGATCGCACGATCGCCGTGCGGCTGTCGGCCGACAAAGCCGGCAAGCTCGACTGCGTGATCCGGCTCAGTTCGCTGCACAAGCAGTCGCAAGTGCAGGCGGCGGGCAACACACTGGTTCTGACCGGGCAGGTCGAGGTGAATGGCATCCGGTTTGAAGCGCGGGCGGCCGTGGAACTTGATGGCGGACAGATCGCTGTCGATGGCGCCAACATTCGTGTCACGGGGGCCAATGCGATCGCGGTTCGACTCGTCGCGGCCACCAACTTCAAGAACTTCCGCGATATTTCGGCCGATCCGGGCGCACGGGCGGCGGAGCTGCTCAAGAACGCCCAGGCCAAGTCGTGGGAGCAGATCGGCAAGGCGCATCTGGCGGACCATCAGGCGATGTTCCGGCGTGTGAGTCTGGATCTCGGTCACACGGCGGCAGGGAAGAACCCGACGGATCAGCGGCTGCGGGAGTTCGCCGCGGGCAATGATGCGGATCTGGCGGCGCTCGTGTTCCAGTATGGCCGGTATCTGCTGGTCGGGTCGAGCCGGCCGGGCGGGCAGCCGGCCAATCTGCAGGGGATCTGGAACGCCTCGCTGACGCCGCCGTGGGACAGCAAGTACACTTGCAACATCAACACCGAGATGAACTACTGGCCGGCCGAGCCCGCCAATATCAGCGAATGCACACAACCGTTGTTCGAGGCGCTGGGCGAGCTCATGCAGTCCGGCCGGGAGACGGCCAAGGCCCACTACAACGCGCGCGGCTGGGTGCTGCATCACAACTTCGATCTGTGGCGCGGCACGGCGCCGATCAACGCCTCCAACCACGGCATCTGGGTCAGCGGCGGGGCGTGGCTCAGCACGCATCTCTGGGAACACTACCTCTTCACCCAGGACCGCAAGTTCCTCGAGCAGACCTATCCGATCATGAAGGAGGCCGCGCTGTTCTTTGTAGACTTCCTGGTCGAAGACCCCAAGACGCACTGGCTGGTGAGCGGCCCGTCCAACTCGCCGGAACAGGGCGGGCTGGTGATGGGGCCGACCATGGACCACCAGATCATCCGCTCGCTGTTCGCGGCCGTGATCGAGGCGGCGAAGATTCTCGACACGGATAAGGATCTGGCCGCCAAACTCGCGGAGATGCGGCCGCGGATCGTGCCGAATCAGGTCGGCAAGTTCGGCCAGCTTCAGGAGTGGGTCGAGGACAAGGACAATCCCAAGGACCAGCATCGGCATGTGTCCCATTTG
>JBEKVL010000390.1:0-6401 GCA_049514055.1 Tepidisphaeraceae bacterium
CCGTCCAGCGAACTTCAATCGGCTCCTCGGATTCCTGCGTTGTAGGCCGGGTCGCGCTCTTCGTCGAGAAGGCAGGGCGGGTTGTCGGCCGGCGGCGTGGCGCATCCGGCCCGGCCACAGCCATGGTCGTGGCGGACGGCCGGGTCGCCGCCTGTGACGGATCGATACCAATGGCCGTATCCGGGTCTTGGTCTTCGGGCAGAAAATCGACCACCAGTTCCTCGCCTGTCGCCAGTTTCTGGCCGGCCTGGTAAACCTCGACGTTCTCCTTGAACGTGGAACGGTAGACCGGCTGTTCGATCACCCGTCTGGGCCGTGTTGCCGGCACGGGCCGCGGCAACGCACGCCTGGTGACGGGGCCAACCGGGACGGGAGCCGCGGCGGCCAGGACGATTCCGTCGAAAGGCTCGGATCGGACAAAGCGATCACTCCAGGGCAATTGGCGAGGGGCTACAGATGGACCCGGGGGGACAAGAATGTCCCACGCTCGGCCATGCGCGACAGACAGCAATGTCTGTCCCACCGGGCTCACGAATGGGCTCGAAAGAACAGGCATGTCCCCGAGCCGGCCATCAGTGGCGGCGAGGAATGTCCGGCCTGCCGGATGCGGCAACATCGCGCCCCCGCGTTTGGAATCCGTGCTTTCCGGCTTACGCAGGGCGCGGGTGTTCTTCACCAGCAGCCGTTGCCCGTAAGCAATCCGCATGTACTCCAGACGCTGCTCGATCTCATTGTACTGAAGTCGCAAGCCCGTGCCGTCAAACTCGTAATCCTTGCCCCGCACCGTGACCGGAACGCGGTCGCCCTGCACGAGGTTCCCGGCCGCGTCGCGGTATGCCTCGGTCTGGATCTTGAACGTCTCGTTGTCAAACGACGCGTTGTTCATACGCAACGTCAGCGTCGCCTTGTCATCCGGCGTGTCGGCATCGGGCAGCATGAACAGCGTGACATCCGACAGATCACCGGAGCGCGGCTGGCCGAGGTTCGGACCGCTCATCCCCGACTTGCTCCGGGCAACGCTCTCCTGCATGACGATCGCCCCCCTTTCGCCGTAGATGCGGAGCAGTTGGCCGTTCTTGAGGAAGAAATCGACCCGGGGCCGGGCGACAAGCAGCTTGCCATCCCTGGCCTGCTCGTAGCGATCCACGTGGATGCGGCTGGTGAGCAGTCCGGTCCTGGGGTCGTACTTGTCCCAACCCGCGCCCTGTCCGGGACCCACAACTGTCTCCGACGCTGTCGGCAGCGTGGCGTTGACCGTCTTGCCCGGCCGGCTGGCAGGATGGTCGACCGGCGGCGACTCGGCGCCGGTCATCATCCAATAGATGCCGAACGCCATGATCGAGATAATCGCCGCAGATACCAGCACCAGGAACGATCTCATGTTTTCACATCTCCGCGTCCACGTCAAAGAGTTTGAGCACCACCAGGTCCTGCACGTCGATCAGGCCGACCGGGGCGCCGTCGTCATCCACAACCGGCACCTCGTCGATGCGGTGCGCCTTCATCAAGGCCATCACCTGCGATGCCAGGGCTTCCTGATGCACGCGTTTGGGATTGCGCGTCATCACCTGGGCGATCGGCCGGCTGAGCACCGAACCATCGCCATCCGTCAAGAGCCGCCGCAGGTCCGAGTCGGCGAATATGCCCGACAGTTTACCGTGTTCGTCCACGAGCACCACCGCACCGCTCCGACGCTTGATATGGCTGACGTGGTGCAGAACCTGCGCCACCGTGAGATTGTCCGATGCCAGCGGCAGGTTCTCTCCCTTGCGGAACGTCATGGCCTCCCGGACGCGGATCAGCTTGCGCCCGAGCTGGCCGGCGGGATGGAACAACGCAAAATCCTCGTCGGTGAAGTTGCGCAGCTTCATGACCGTCAGGGCCAGCGCATCGCCCAGGGCCAGCATGGCTGTCGTCGTGGCCGACGGCGCCAGGCCCAGGGGACACGCCTCTTCGATCTTGCCGAGCTGCAGGACCACATCCGAGAATCTCGCCAAAGAGGACTTCTCGCTGCCGGTGATGGCAATCACGGGATGGTCCAGTTTGCGGATGACCGAAAGCATCCGCACGATTTCGTCACTTTCACCGCTGTACGACAGCAGGATGACCACGTCGCCCCGGCGAATCGATCCGACATCGCCATGCAGGGCATCGCCGGGATTCAGGAAGTGGCTGGGGGTGCCCGTCGAGGCCAGCGTCGCCGACAGCTTGCGGGCGATGAAACCCGCCTTGCCGACGCCGCTGGTCAACGCCGCACCGCCGCAGTCCAGCAGCAGTCTTACGGCCCGGTCGAATGCCTCGTCGAGGCGTGCGGCCACGCAACCGACCGCGTCCGCCTCCTTCATCATGATTTCGCGAGCATACTGCCTGGTTGATTCATCCATATAGAACCGTTCGGGCGAGCCTTGTCGAGCGCGGCCAGTTTACCGGGAACGTCATCCTGCCCACAAACCGTGATCCCGAGCGTACTCGCAAAGGATCTGGCTATGAAGGCCAAAGCCAGATGCTTCGCCAGTACGCTCAGCATGACAACTGTTGCGGTGCAAACAGTTTACAACTTGCCCGGGTCTCTGGTCACACCCAGCCGTCTCCGTGCTCGCCTGCAAACGCTGGATTATCAAACCCCCGCCACTAAAATCAACCCCAACCAATGGAATACCGTGTCGAACTCGATGTCTACTCCGGCCCGCTCGATCTGCTCTTGTTTCTCATCAAGCGCGATGAACTGGATATTTGCGATATCCCGATTGCCAGGATTACGGACTCGTACATGTCCTACATCCAGGAATTGCGCAACATGTCGCGCGAGCATGGGCTGGATATCAACGTTGCGGGCGAGTTCCTGGTGATGGCGGCCACGCTGATGGAGATCAAGTCGGCAATGTTGCTGCCGCGCCAGCCGGCCGAGGGCGACGGCACGCAGACCACACAGGATCTGACCGACCCGCGCTACGAGCTGGTGCAGCAGCTCCTGGAGTACAAGCGATTCAAGGATGCGGCATCCGCACTGGACCACCGCCAGACGGAACACCAGCAACGGTTCGCCCGGTATCCGGCCCGGCGCGACGCCAGCGACGATGACGCCCCGCCGATCGACCTCGAAGAAATTCAGATTTACGACTTGCTCGATGCGTTCAAAACGCTCATGGCCGAGGTGGGCGCACGCAAGCCGCGCTTCCATGAGGTCGTCTATGACGACACGCCCATCGACCTGCACGCGGCCGACATCGAGGATCGCCTGCGGCGCGATGGCCGGCTGAGTTTCCGGCAGTTGCTCGAAGGCCGCCAGTCGCGTTCGGAGATGATTGGCGTGTTCCTGGCGCTGCTCGAACTAATCCGCCAGCGGAAGATCCTCGTCACTCAGGCCGACGACCCGAGCGATCTGCAGATCGACGCGGCCCCCGAAGGACACCGTAATCCGCCCGCAGACACCCCCATGCGTCTGGTCGGCAATGAGCCCTCCGAGGGCCAGCCGACGGCGCCAATCGATCCCGCCGAGCAGTACAGCGGCCCGTCGTCGCCCGCGCGTAGACGCCGCCGGCGGAAACCGGAAAGCGAGCAGCCCTCGCCGACGGCCGACACCACGGCGCCGGAGCAGACGTCGGACGACGCTGAAACGGCCGAGGCAGACGAACCCGTTGACGACGCGGAATCCCAAAACCAGGAGAACGCATGAGCCTCTCAACCACACTCGCAACGCTTGGATTCACCCTCCCCACTCCCGCCGGGCCGTTCGGCGCCTACGTCCCCGTCAAACGCGTCGGCAATCTGCTCTACGTTTCCGGCCAACTTCCCATGAAAGACGGCAAGCTCGTCGCCAAAGGGCAGGTCATTTCCCGCTGCTCCGTCGAACAGGCAAAACTCGGCGCGCGACAATGCGTCATCAACGCGCTCGGCGCGATCCAGGCTGTCGAAGGAACCGTTGACAAGCTCACAGGAGTGCTCCGCGTCGGGGCGTTCGTCAGTTCCGACGCCAGTTTCACCCAGCAGCCGGCCGTTGCCAACGGCGCCAGCGAGTTCCTGATCGAACTCTTCGGCGACAGTGGCAAACACGTCCGCGCCGCAGTCGGCGTCAATACCCTCCCCCTCGACGCCGCCGTCGAGGTCGAATTCGTCTTTCTCACGAAATGAGGCAGTGGTTCTCACTTGAGGGCCGGCCGAGTGCCGGTGACGGTGGACCCATGACAGTCGCAACACATCTACTTGAGCCTGTGACACTGTGACGGGGTTGGGACAACGCATGGTCGGGACTCAATACGCAGCATGCATTCCGCCGCAGCAAGAGGATCAAGGACTCCCGTCTCATTACGCGTGCCTTCACCCGCCCGCGCACCAGTGCCGCCACGCCCCGCGAATGGCCCGCTCGAAGGAATGCGTCGTGCCGATCGCGTCCATCAACGGGGACCGCCGGGTCTGCTCGCGAAGTGTCCGGCGTAGCTTTACGATCCGGTTTACATCGGTGGCGGCGCCAGCCGCCTGGTCCACGTATTGCGACTCGCTGCCGGCGATGAACTCCTGCATCCCAACCTGGGACAGAATGCTGACGCCAACCCGCGATATGTACGTCGGACCAGCCAGAACCACCGTGGGCACACCCATCCATAGGGCATCGCACGTAAGCGTGCCACCGTGATACGGGAAGGCATCCAGGTTCACGTCAATCTGGTTGAAGCGGCGCGGGCTTCCGCGCGAACACCAGAATCCAGCTTCCGCCCATGTGGCCGATCGGGTCGACCGGCACGTCAATCCCGTCGCGCCGGATGATCCCGGCCACCTCCTCGTCGCTCCTGGGTCGTACGTCGGTCCAGCGACCCGCCGCTTTCTTGAGCCGCGCCGTGACAGCGTCCGGCGGGCCCACATCGGAATAGCAGCAGACCTCAAAGCCATCCCGGTCATGCTCGATCACGAGCGGTCCCAGAAACCGGGCGACGGAGTGCTCGCGGAAGTTGGCCGACAGATAACCAGGGCCTGAGTTACTACGACGAGGCCAGCCTCTGCCGGATGCTGAAACTGGACCCCGCGGGCCTGGCCGGGGTGCGTCAGGAACTGATCGCCGCTCGCCTGATCGCCTACCAGAATCCCCTGTATCAGGTGCTGGCCGTGGACGCCGACCGCCCGCCGGCGAGCGGTGTCACGCTGCAACCGTCCCGCCAGCCCGAGCCGCCCCGCCCCAAAGACGGCGTGCCGGAGAACCTCGGCCAGATCCTTCGCAACCTCATGGAGAAGTCCTCGTGATTGACTACACCTTGTACTGCCGGATCAAGGATTACCACGACCGCCAGCACCTGACGGCGGCCCAGATCGCCCGCGAACTGCGCCTGCACCCCCAGACCATCGCCAAGTGGCTGGCGGCCGAGAAGTTCCAGCCGCGGCGCTCCGCCAGCCGGGCCAGCAAGCTCGATCCCTTCAAGGGACAGATCGTCCGATGGCTGGAGGCTCATCCCTACAGCGCGGTCCAGATCCTCCTGCGCCTGCGGGAAAGCGGATACTCCGGCGGCATCAGCATCGTCAAGGAGTTTGTCCGCCAGGTTCGCCCCTCCCAGGCTCCGGCCTTCCTCAAGCTGACCTTTGCCCCCGGCGAATGCGCCCAGGTGGACTGGGGCCAGTTCGGCTCGATTCCCGTGGGCAACACCCGCCGCCGCCTCAGCTTCTTCGTGATGGTGCTCTGCCACAGCCGCCTGCTGTACGTCCAGTTCACCGTCTCGGAGACCATGGAACACTTCCTGGCCGCCCACGTCAACGCCTTCAACTTTTTCGGTGGCGTCCCCACGAAGTGTATGGTCGACAACCTCAAGTCCGCCGTGCTGCGGCGGGCCGTCGGCGAAGCTCCCGTCTTCAATCCGCGCTACCAGGACTTCGCCGACCACTTCGGCTTCACCATCGCCCCCTGCGGCGTGGGCCAGCCACAGGAGAAGGGCCGCGTGGAAAACGCCGTCGGCTACGTCAAGAAGAACTTTCTGGCCGGCCTGGAGCTGAACGACTTCGCGTTGGTCAACCCGGCCGCCCGCCAGTGGCTGGACACGGTGGCCAATGTCCGCCTGCACGGCAGCACCAAGCGGCAGCCCGTCGAACTGTTCCAGGAGGAAAAGACTCGCCTCAAGACGTAACTTACCCCCACCCCATGTGCATTTGACGCTGCAACCACCGATAGGAAACCGCTGTTTTCGGTTTCAAGATGTAGCCTGTACTATTCTGCAATAATTCCAGTATTAATCTTGATATGTCCATTATAATGCAACCACCCGCCAACCGGCTAGGCGCTGTCTACATATTGTTTCCCAAGCTCGCGGAGCAGTTTGCGGCGCTGTGAGTCGGATCGAGCCCGGCGCATGATCCGTCGCCGATGCAGGGCCTCAACCTGGCTGGCGGGCACCTCGGCTTCCCGATACGGCAGGAGGTCG
>JBEKVL010000391.1:0-6393 GCA_049514055.1 Tepidisphaeraceae bacterium
CGACCTCAACGGCGTTTATGCCGTCGGCCTGCGGAGCCAGGTCTGGAGAAGGGCCGCCTTCAATAAGGGCGTCCGGCAGATCGCCCAGCGAGATGCGGCGTTTCTCGTCGACGCATTATACCGGTCGCAATCCGGTGGCTTCTACGGTTGGGCCATTGATCCCCGGACCCACAGACCCGTACCAGAATTGCTCGACGGCGAAGTGCCCAACCCCGACCCCATCGTTGGTCATTTCGGCGTTCTGGGTACCTCGGCTTTGGCCGATATGACAGGCGAGATTTCCGCCGGTTACTGGATGGCTGTCGAAAGCGCCTGGCGCAGCGCGCAGCGAGTCAACGGCGGTTGGCCTGACACTGCCAGGGCGGGTGAGATCACCCCGCCGGAAACCGTCGCTGCGACCGCCGCCGGTCTGGCCACGCTCTATCTCACGCAAGAGCATGCTCATTATTTGGATGGATTGCAGTGTGCCGGCAACGCGGCCGACCGCAACATTGATGCCGGCGTATCGTGGCTTGCGCGAAATGTCGAACGATTGCACGATGAGGAGACTTTTCGCGCGCTCTTCGTGGTCCAGAACGCCGCGTCCGGCGGCGGCCACAGATACTTCGGCAATGTCGACTGGCAGAAGATGGTTCTCGACCACGTCATCTGGCGCCAGAACGGCGATGGTTCCTTCGGACGGGAATCCCCGGCCAATCCGCGTAAGATCCCCGACACCGCCTTTGCCCTTATGTTCCTCGCCCGCGTGAGGATGCCAGTCATCGTCAACAAACTCGACTATGAACAATTCGTCTCGGGGCCGAAGTCATGGAACGAACGCCCGCGCGATGTCGCCAACATCACCCGCTGGGTTGGCTGGCAGATCGAAAGGCCCCTGAATTGGCGGACGGTCACGCTTCGTTCTTCACTCGCCGACTGGCAGGAGGCTCCCATTCTCTGGGTTTCCGGCCGCGACATGCTCGACCTCGCCAACGCCGACGTTCCCAAACTCAAGCGATACATCGAAGCCGGCGGCCTGGTCTTCGGCAATGCCGACGGCGGCAACAAAGCCTTCGCCGACAGTTTCAAGGAACTGGGCCAACTGATGTTTCCCTTGTATCGATTTCGCGAACTTCCCCAGTCGCACGTCATCTATACCGGAGAGCAGTTCAATGCGAAGAACTGGCGACAACCCGTATCCCTGGAAGGCATGAGCAATGGAATCCGCGAGCTGATGATCCTGGCGCCCGGCGACTTTGGCCGCAGTTTTCAGGCCCAGGCATTCACTGGATCTCACGAAGCTGTACCACAGGCCTTTGCCAATCTCTGTCTTTACGCCACTGACAAGAGCGGCCACGTGCCGGCCGAATCGCTGATCGTCCCGCCCTCAAACAACTCTCCGCCCACACGAACGACCCGTGTGGCCCGGCTCAAATACGCCGGCAACTGGAACCCGGAACCGGCGGGCTGGCCGCGCCTGGCCGATCACCTGCGTCGAATCACTCACGACGGCACAGGACTCTCGGTCGAACCCATCGACCTCGGCGATGGCACACTACTGACATCGGGCATGTCCATCGCCCACCTCACCGGCACCGATACGCTGCAACTCGCCCCCGCCCAACTGGAGGAACTCCGCAAGTTTGTCAAGCAAGGCGGCACGCTTATTGTCGATGCGGCCGGCGGATCGACCGATTTTGCCAAGTCGGCCGAGGCCGCCCTGTTGCAGTTGTTCCCCGATGCCGGTGGTTTCCCGATACTCGCCGCCTCTCATCCCGTCTATCAATCAGGCCAGCGTATCGAGAAGTTCCGATACCGCGACGCAGCCCAGCGAGTTTTCGGCCGACTCAACGTTCCACGTCTCCGCGCCGCCGAGATCGACGGCCGGGCTCGCATCTTCTTCTCCGCCGAGGACATTTCCGCCGGCCTGGTCGGGCAGCACGTCGATGGAATCGTCGGCTACACGCCTGAGACCGCATTGGGGATCATGAGCAACATCCTGCTCTATTCCTCCGGTGAATGAACCCGGGGAGCTTTTTCAGGGAGCCTTCTCAGGCAGTTCACCAAACACGCGCGAGCCGGTATCCTTCCACCAACCACGGCAAGGATCCGACGATGGTAAACTATCTGAAGAAGCTGCGGCAACATCTGTTGACCGGAGTGTCCTATGCGATACCGTTCATCGCCTGCGGCGGGATCATGATCGCCTTGGCGATCGCGTGCGTGCCCATGACGAGCACCGGGCCAGATTTCTCGTATTCGCCGAATGCCAAGCTGATCAACGACATCGGTGGGACTTCATTCAAACTGATGTATGGCGTGTTGGCGGGGTATATCGCGTACGCCATCGCCAACCGGCCGGGGCTCGTTCCGGGGTTCATCGGCGGGTATCTCTCGGGGGACAAAGACGCGGGGTTCCTGGGGGCGCTACTGATCGGCCTGGTTGCGGGGCACCTGGTCGAACTGATAAAGAAACTGCCCGTCTCCCGCTACGTCCGGCCGATCATGCCGATTCTCATCATCCCGGTCCTTTCCTCGACAGTAGTGGGCGTGCTGATGCTGAAGGTGCTCGGGCCGCCGATCGCGGATCTGAATACGTTCCTCAAGGTCTGGCTGCAGTCGATGAACGCGGGCAACGCGGTGTTTCTGGCCATGATCCTCGGGGCGATGATCGCCTTTGACATGGGCGGGCCGGTGAACAAGGCGGCGTTCTTCTTCGGGGCGGCGATGATCAAAGAGGGCCACTACGCGGTGATGGGCGCCTGCGCGGCCGCGATTTGTACGCCACCGCTGGGGCTGGGCCTGGCGACGCTCCTCGACCGCAAACACTGGTCCGAGGAGGAGCGGGAAGTTGGAATCGCGGCTCTGGGAATGGGGATGTTCGGCATCACCGAAGGCGCGATCCCCTTCGCGGCAGCCGACCCGCTGCGGGTCATTCCCTGCATCATGTTCGGCTCGATCGTGGCCTCCGTCGTCGCCATGCTGGGCAAGGTGGGCGACCACGCCCCACACGGCGGCCCGATCGTCCTGCCGGTGGTGGACCACAGGATCATGTACGTGATCGCCATCATCGCGGGAACGCTCGCGACCGCGGCGGCCATCAGCGTCGTCAAGCGATTCTCCAGAACCCAACCCCAACCGACCACGGAGGCAGCATGAAAATCGTGGCAGTGACAGCATGTCCGACCGGCATCGCCCACACCTACATGGCGGCCGAGCAGCTTGAGAAAGCGGCCAGGGCACTGGGCCACCAGATCAAGGTCGAGACGCAGGGCTCGATGGGTCTCGAGAACGAAATCACCGACAAAGACATTCGCGATGCCAGCCTGGCGATTTTCGCCGCCGATATTGCCGTGGAAAGACGCGAGCGGTTCGCGAGATTGAAGGTGGTCGAGGTGACCGTGCAGGAGGCGATCAAGAGCCCGCGCGGCGTGATCGAAAAGGCCGTAGAGATCACGCCAAACGCGTAGGGTCCGCTTCAGCGGACGCGGTGAGTTGGCTTCGTTGAAAGGAGCAGCCCCATGTCGGAAAAGAGCGTGGCCGAGAAACTCCTGATCAAACCGGGACAGAAAGTCATGTTCGTGAACGCGCCCGCCGGTTACAAAGCTGTTCTCGGATCGCTTCCCAAGGGTGTCGAGGTTCTGACTGAATCCGCCGGGCCGATGGACATCATCCAGGTTTTCGTCGGCTCGCGCAAGGAACTGGAGGAGCAACTGCCCCGCCTGAAGCGACTCCTGGCGCTCAAAGGGCTGTTGTGGGTTACGTACCACAAGGGTAGCTCAAAACAGAAATCAGACATCAACCGCGACACCATCGCCGCGTACGCCAACACCATCGGCATGCAGGCAGTGGCCATGATCTCCGTGGATGAGAACCTGTCGGCATTGCGACTGAAGATCGTCTGACTGAGACATGCCGCTGCCTCGCACCGGCCTTTCCCGAACCCTGAACCCTTCTCCATGCCCCGCGAATTCACCTTTACTTGCCCCCTGCCCAACGGCCTGCACGCCAGGCCGGCCAGCCATATCGCCGACGTGGCGGAGCGGTTTGCGGCCGACGTGATTTTCATCTGCGAAAAGACCGGCGCCAAAGCCAGTGCCAAAAGCGTGTTGGAACTGGTCGCGGCCGACATCCAGTTCAACGATCCGTGCCGCGTCAATATCAGCGGGCGGGACGAAGAGACCGCCTTTGATGTCATCTCCAGTTTCGTGCGTCGCTCGCTGGCCCGGTGCGATCAGCCGTTGCCCAAACCACGAGCCGGTCGGCAACCGGGCGTGTTGCCACGGCTTCTGCACGGTGCGGCCGCCGTGTGCCTGCCTGGCACGCCGGCCAGCCGCGGCGTGGGCCGCGGCAGAGTGGTGTTCGCGCGAGGCATCGTGTTGCCGGAATCGCTTCGCAGCGATCCGGCCGGTGATCCGGCCCGCGAGCGCCAGGCGGTCGCGACGGCCGTGGCGGCGGTGCGGGCCGGCATCGAGGCACAAATCGCCAGGGCGGCGTCGCGCGCGGAGTCCGACATTCTCAAGGCGCATCTGTCGATCACCAGGGATCCCGCGCTGACAGCCAGGATGGCGGAACTCACCGCAAGCGGGCGCTCGGCCGGGCAGGCCGTGCTGGAGGCGGCCGAGACTTTTGCCACGAGGCTGCGGGCGTCGGAAAACGTCTACCTGCGCGAGCGCGTGGCCGACCTGCACGACGTCTGCTGCCGATTGCTCGAACATCTTTACGGGGACGCGGTTGCGCAGTGGCAGCGGATCGAGTTGTGCTCGGACGCGGTGGTGGTGGCCAACCAGCTTTCGCCGCGGCAACTGCTGGCCCTGGACCGGCGATATCTCAAGGGGCTGGTGCTCGGCGATGCGGGTACAACTTCGCACGCGGTGCTGCTGGCGCGGTCGTTCGGAATTCCGGCGCTGACCGGCCTCGGCGATGCGACCCATCGGCTGCTGCCGGGACAGTTGGTGATCGTCGATGCGGACAATGGCATCCTCGTGGTCCAAGAGACCGAGATCGTCCGGCGGTATTATGAACTGGAGGGACGCAAGACCACGCGGCTGGCCGAGAGGCAGGAACTGCTCGCCGCCAGACCGGCCGCGACCGCGGACGGGCGGGCAATGAGAGTGGCGGCCAACGTGGCCTCGGCCGAGGAGGTGGCGGCGGCAGTCCGGCGCGGCGCCGAGGGCGTGGGGCTGTTCCGAACCGAGATGGTCTTTCTCTCCTCGCCGGCGATGCCGACGGAACAAGAGCAGTTCGAGGTCTACGCTCAGGCAATACGGCACGCGGCCGGCCGGCCGGTGATCTTCCGCACGCTCGACATCGGCGGCGACAAGCCGCTGGCGTATCTGCCGCTGGGAACAGAGGCGAACCCGTTTCTCGGCTATCGCGGCGTGCGCGTGTATGCGGAGCACACCGGGATGTTCACGGCGCAGGCGAAGGCGATACTCCGGGCATCCGCGCTGGGGCCGGCGCGGATGATGCTGCCGATGGTCGCGTCGGTGGAAGAGGTCCGCGCGGTGAAGAATCGGCTCGGCGAGATCAAGGCACAGTTGCAGGCCGAGAACTCGGCGTTCGATCCGCAGATGCCGCTGGGGATCATGGTGGAGGTGCCGGCGGTGGCGTTTGCCATCGGAGATTTCTGCGACGAGGTGGATTTCTTCAGCATCGGTACCAATGACCTTGCCCAGTATTTCGCGGCCGCCGACCGCGATAATCCGCGTGTGTCGGCCCTGTGCAATCCGCGGCAACCTGCATTTCTGCGGCTGCTGAAGAACATCGTGGATGATGTCCACGCACATGGCAAGCGAATCAGCATGTGCGGTGAGATGGCCCGCGAGGTCGCCAACCTGCCGCTGCTCGTGGGGCTGGAGCTGGACGAAATCAGTGCCAACGGGCCGGACATTCCGGCCATCAAGTCGCACGTGGCCCGGCTCGCATCCGGCGATTGTGCGACGTGCCTGGCGGCCGCGCTGGCGTGCAGGACAACCACGGAGGTCGAGCAGGCCATGTCGCAATTCGCCGCCGGTGTCCCGATGCCGCTGCTGGATGGCGGGATGGTCCTGCTGGACTGCGATTGCCGGAACAAAGAGGAAGTCATGAAGGTGCTGGCCGACGGCCTGCAAGTCGCCGGGCGGACCGACGACCCTGCGCAAGTGGAGGACGCACTCTGGGCGCGTGAGGCGGTGTACTCGACCGGAATCGGTTTCGGCTTTGCGATCCCGCACTGCAAGACGGACGCGGTCGTGGCGAATTCGATCCTGGTGCTGAAGAACCGCACGCCCGTCGAATGGGGCTCGCTCGACGGCCAGGGCGTGCAGACGGCGATCATGCTGGCCATCCGCCAGTCTGACCAGGACCAGACCCACATGCGAATCCTGTCGGTGCTGGCCAGGAAATTGATGCATGAGGAGTTCCGGAAGCGAT
>JBEKVL010000392.1:0-6388 GCA_049514055.1 Tepidisphaeraceae bacterium
AACAAATTCTCTCTTTGGCCGACATTCGAAGTTCTCCCATCAAAGTGATCTAACCGATCCTTGGGGGTGACACTTCTATTTCGGCTATGGGGTGACAATTCTATTCCGGCACAACAGCGGCTGAGATGCGCCGGTTGACCGTCGGGGCCGCGAAGGTATCATGTCGGCCCGACTGCTTGGCCCGTAGTGTAACGGTAGCACATCAGTTTTTGGTACTGAGCGTCATGGTTCGAATCCATGCGGGCCAGTTGACAGAGGATCGTGATTCGCTACGATTCCTTCCCCTGCTCGTCGAGAGGGGCGGCCGATGCCGCCAAGGTAGACGAGAGGACGCACCCGCCTGTCGGTCGTCTTCTCTTCTTCCATTAGTTTTGTAGGGTGGGCACTGCCCACCATTCGGCCGCAGAGGTGGGCAATGCCCACCCTACATTTGTCAGTCGCACGGTTTTTATGTCTCTTACAGCCGTCATCCTCGCCGCGGGCCAGAGCACGCGGATGAAGAGCGTCCGGCCCAAGCCGCTGCATGATATCTGCGGCCGGCCGATGCTCGAGTACATCCTCCGCGCCTGCTGGGATGCGGGATGCTCGCGGGTTATCGTCGTCGTCGGCTATGGCAAGGAAGAGGTCATCGCCCGCTTCGGCCATGACGGCCGGATCACCTGGGTGGAACAGGCCGAGCGCAAAGGGACCGGCCACGCCGTGCAGGTCTGCCTGGGCGAACTCAAGAAGCTTCAGGGCGAAGTGTTGATCATCGCCGGCGATGTGCCGCTGGTGCGTGGGGGCGTGCTCAAGACGCTGCTGAGAACGCATCGTGAGGAGCATGTGACGGCGTCGATGGCGACGGCCATGCTGGACGATCCGACGGGGTATGGCCGGATTGTACGGGATGAGACCGGGCAGTTTGCCGAGATTCGCGAGCACATCGACTGCTCGCCGGAGCAGCGGCAGATCAAGGAGGTCTTCCCGTCGATCTACTGCGTTCATGTGGAGGAACTGATCTGGTCGCTGCAGCAGTTGAAGAACGACAACAAGAAGAGTGAGTATTACCTGACGGATATCTACCGGCACCTGCGCGGCGACGGCAAGCGCGTGCTGGCGCTGCCGGTGCTGGCGGCCGAGGACATGCTGGCGCCGAACTCGCGGCAGGAACTGGCACGGGCCGATGCCCTGATGCAGGGGAGAATCGTACGCGGGCTGCGGGATTCGGGCGTGACCATCGTGAACGAGCAAAGCACGTATATCGAAGACGGCGTTGCCATCGGACAAGACACCGTCGTGTATCCGTTCTCGTTCATCGGGAGGGACGCGACCGTCGGAGACAACTGCACGATCGGGCCGTTTGCGATGGTGCCGCGAGGCAGCGTCCTGGCAGCCGGTTCGATCGTCGCCGGAAACATCAACGCCGACACGGCGGTGCTGAAAAGTTGAAACGGAGCCGACTCCATGTCCAATAGCCTCGAGAATCTCAAAGTGTTCACCGGCCGGGCCAACCCGACGCTGGCGCACAAGATCTGCGATTATCTGAAGATCCCCATGGGCCGCGGCAAGACCGAACTGTTCCCCGACGGCGAACTAATCGTACGCGTCGAGGAGGACGTCCGCGGCCGCGACTGTTTCATCATCCAACCCACCTGCCATCCGGTCAACGCGTACTACTGCGAACTGTTCATCTGGATGGACTGTCTGCGGCGGGCCAGCGCCCGCACGGTAACGGCGGTGATCCCCTACTTCGGCTACGCCCGCCAGGACCGCAAGGACACCGGCCGCGTGCCCATCACCGGCAAACTGTTCGCCAACCTGCTGGAACGCGCCGGCGCCGACCGCGTCGTGGCGATCGACCTCCATGCGGCCCAGGTGCAGGGATTCTTCGACATCCCCGTGGATCATCTGTACGCCCAGCCGGTGTTCGTCAAATGGTTCAAGTCGCTCAAGCTCGATAACACCGTGTTCGTCTCGCCGGACGTGGGCAACATCAAACGGGCGCAGGTCTACGCCAATCTGCTGGGCGGGGACTTGTGCATCATCGACAAGCGCCGCAAGAGCGGCACGGAGACGGACGCGGTCAATCTCATCGGCGACGTGGCCGGCAAGAACGTGCTGATGACCGACGACATGATCACCACGGGCAGCACGGTCGCCAAGGCCGTGCATTTCCTGAAAGAACATGGCGCGAAAGACATTTACATTACGGCGACACATGCGGTGTTTGCCCCGCCGGCGATGGAACGGCTGAGCGCGTGTCCGTTCGCAAAACTGGCGGTGACGGACACGATCCCGATCGGCAACCGCGCCGACGCCATCAAGGACCGGCTGGTGGTGTTGAGCGTGGCCGAGTTGCTGGGCGAATCAATCCGGCGCATTCACGAGAACCGGTCGATCAGCGAAATGTTCCGGTAGGACAGACATTCTCGTCTGTCAGATTCAGCAGGACAGACACTCCTGCCTGTCGACTCAGCAGGACAGACATTCCTGTCTGTCGATTCAGCAGGACAGACATTCCTGTTTGTCGTCAGTGAAGGCCCGAGATAAAGACAAGCGACGGAAACTTCAATCTGAGGAGATACGTTTATGGCAATGAAGGCAATCGAATTGGAAGTCACTCCCCGGCAGGAACTGGGTTCGCGCGCCAACAAGCGGCTGCGCGACCAGGGCCTCCTGCCCGGCGTGATCTACGGGCACAAGGAGGCGATCGTGCCCATCAAGATGCCCCAGAAACAGGTGGCGCATCACCTTGGCCAGGGCGCGCATGTGTTTGCGCTGAAGCTCGAGGGCAAGAGTGAAAACGTGCTGGTGAAGGATGTGCAGTACGATTACCTCGGCACCAATGTGATTCACGTCGACTTCACGCGCGTCAGCCTGGACGAGCGTGTGAAGGTCTCCGTGCCGATCGAACTCAAGGGCGAGCCCAAGGGCCAGGAAGACGGCGGCGTGTTGACGCAGGTCATGGCCAGCATCGTCGTCGAGTGCCGCGTGCTCGACATCCCCGAAGTCATCCGCCACAACGTGTCGGAGATGAAGCTGGACGATGTGCTGCACGTGAAGGAAATCAAGTTCCCAGACGACGTCAAGCCGATGGTCGACGGCGAGCAGATCGTCGCCACGGTCAAGGAAGTCCTCGAGGAAGTCGTCGCTCCTGTGGCCGCCGAAGCCGGCGCCGCCGAGCCCGAAATGATCGGCAAGAAACCGGCCGAAGAAGGAGCCGAAGCCGTCGAAGGCGCCGCCCCGGCCAAGGGAGCCGTCCCCGCCAAGGGCGTCGCTCCCGCCAAGGCGGCCGCTCCCGCCGCCAAGCCGGAGAAGAAATAACCATGAAGATCATCGTCGGACTCGGCAACCCCGGTCGGGAGTATGTCAGTACCCGCCACAATGTCGGGTTCGACGTGATCGACGCGCTCGCCCGGCGTTTCGGCTGGATCTCGTCCACGGACGACTTCCAGCGACAGGCGAGAACGGCGTTTGACGGGCTGTCGATGAATGGGACTGTTTCCCTTCAGTCGACCGGCGCCACCGAGAAGGTGTTGCTGCTCAAGCCCCAGACGTATATGAATGTCAGTGGCAAATCGGTTCAGGCGGCGGCGGCATTTTACCGCGTGCCGCCGGAGGAACTGATGGTTGTGCTCGACGACATGGCTCTGCCATGCGGCCGGATCCGCATCCGCTCCAGCGGGTCGGCCGGCGGGCACAACGGTCTGAAGGATATCGAACGGTGCCTGGGAACGATCCAGTATCCCAGGCTGCGGATCGGCATCGATGCCCCGCCGTCGTTCCTGCCGTGGAAGGACTATGTCCTTCAGCGGTTCACGAACGAGCAGCGGGCGATGGTTGGTCCGGCGATTGAACGGGCCGCCGCGGCCGTCCACGAATGGATGGAACGCGGCATCACCCCGGCGATGAATCGGTTCAACGGCGACGATGAACCGTGCAAGACAACGGAAAAGGAATCGAACAACCCTGGCGGCCGGACGTGAACCGGCCAGAACCCATGCTTGGGAGGTACAAACTCAATGGCAGCGACTATGAAACAGTACGAAGCGATGTTCCTGTTCGGCGCCAACGCCGCGGCCGAGCCCGAAGCGGCAATGACCCTGTGCCGCAAGGCGATCGAGAGCCATGGCGGCGAGATCATGGTCATCAAGAAGTGGGACGAGCGAAAGCTCGCCTATGAAATCGGCCCGCACAAGCGGGGAACCTACATCCTCGCCTACTTCCGCGCTCCCGGCGCGGCCATCGCGCCGATCGAGCGCGATGTCAAGCTGTCGGAAGACATTCTCCGCGTGCTGGTCACGGACGCGAGCCACCTCAACGAGCGCGAGATGGCCGCGGTCGAACCGCAGCCGATCATCCGCGAGGAGAAGCCGGCCTTCGATCCGGGGATGGCGCCGTGGGACCGCCCCTCACGCGGTCCGCGCCGTCGCGACGATGGACCCGGCGAGTTCCCTGGCAAGGACTGATGCCGTTGCATCGGTGATGATATTGGGGCATTGCCCGGCGGCATTGCGGGCGATGTCCGGAAAGGTCTTCCCATGGCAAGCTTTAACAGAGTGCTGTTACTTGGCAACCTGACGCGCGATCCGGTGCTGCGCTATCTGCCCAACCAGACCGCCGTCGCGGACTTCGGGCTGGCGTGCAATCGCAAGTTCCGCACGGCCAGCGGCGAGGACAAGGAAGAAGTGCTCTTTGTCGACTGCACCGCATGGGGCAAGCAGGCGGAGGTCATTAACCAGTATTGTCAGAAAGGCCGGCCCCTCTTCATAGAAGGCCGCCTGAAACTCGACCAGTGGGAAGACAAGAACGGTGGCGGCAAACGTTCCAAGTTGACCGTCGTCATCGAGAACTTCCAACTGCTCGGGTCGCGCGATGGCGGGCAGGGTGGCGGTCAGCCCGTGCAGGGACCGGAATATAACGAGTCCGATGCCCCACCGGCCGCCCGTCCGGCGCCAGCGCCGCGAGCGCCGCAGGCGGCTCCCGCGCGTCGTCCGGCCCCGCAGGCCGCTCCACCGGCACAACCCGCGGCACAGCCGGAACCGCCGATCAGCGAAGAGCAACATTTCGGCGAAAGCGATATCCCGTTCTAGGAAGACCCGTAATCAGACCGCAAGACAGAATTTCAAACACACCAACAGAGGTACTTATGGCGAGCGTAAAACTGCTTCTCACTGAGAGCGTGAAGAACCTGGGTAAAGTCGGCGATCTTGTCGACGTCAGCGCCGGCTATGCCCGCAACTATCTGCTCCCGCAGCATTTCGCGGTCGAGCCGACTCCCGGCAACATCAAGAAGATCGAGGCCCGCCGGCAGGAAATCCTGCGGATCGAGGCCGAAAAGCGCAAGGAGCATGCCGAGATCATCGAGGCCCTCGCGGGCGTCGAGGTCACCCTCGAACGCAAGGCCAATGAACAGGGCCACCTCTTCGGCTCGGTCTCGGCCACGGATATCTCCAAGGCCATTCAGGCCCAGGGACATCGCGTCCAGGCCGACGATGTGCTGCTGCCCGGCCGCCTCGACCACATCGATTCCTACGTGGTCAAGGTCAAGTTCGCCGAGGATCTCGTGACCGACATCAAGGTCTGGGTCGCTCCCGACGCCGAGAGCAAGGCCCTCATGGAAGCGGCCCGCAAAGCCGCCCGCGAGGCCGAGAAGGAACAGCAGGCCAGGGACGAGAAGGAAGCCGCTGCTGAAGCCGCCGAGGGCCACAGCGAGGTTGCGGCCAAGAAGAAACACTGACCTGTGGATATCCCGTGAAGAACCTGCCCGGTGCGACGCCCAACATCGCATCGGGCATCTATTTTTGGTAACGTGCCGTGCGTGAAGGAGAGAATGCAAAGTGCAAAGTGCAAAATGCAAAGTGAAGAATGAAGAATGAAATTCGCGTATTGCCTTCTTCGTTTTGCACTT
Source organism: Tepidisphaeraceae bacterium (assembly GCA_049514055.1). Classification (GTDB taxonomy): domain Bacteria; phylum Planctomycetota; class Phycisphaerae; order Tepidisphaerales; family Tepidisphaeraceae; genus JANYKD01. Next base: position 5,891 of record JBEKVL010000392.1, read on the forward strand.
TGCATTTTGCACTTTTCCATTTACCCTATTCCTTCCGTCATGAACACGGAGGTTCTCTATGTCTCAGCAGTTGATGGATGGAACCGCCTCCCAGTTCGAACGTCTCCCACCCCACTCCCTCGACGGCGAGCGCTGCCTGCTCGCCTCCATGATGCTCGACAAGGAGATCATCGGCCAGGTCGTCCAGATTCTCGACAAGGACGCCTTCTTCCAGGCCGACCACCAGATCATCTATGACGTCGTCATCAAGCTCTACGAGCAGAACCGCCCCATCGACGCCGTCATCATCCGCGAGGAACTTTCCCGCCGCCAGCAGCTCGACGAAATCGGCGGCCTGCCCTATCTCGTCCAGATCCTCAACTCCGTCCCCTCGGCCGCCCACGGCGCCCAGTACGCCGAGATCGTCCGCGACAAGCACCTGCTCCGCCAGCTTATCTCCGCCGCCAATTCCACCCTGCGCGACTGCTACGCCCCCACCGACCAGCCGGCCGAGAACGT
>JBEKVL010000393.1:0-8829 GCA_049514055.1 Tepidisphaeraceae bacterium
CTGCGGGCCGACCTGGCAGCACTTGTCATGGCGTACCTGGCCAACAAGATGCCGGGCGCCGCGGCGTTTCCCATGCCAGTGGATTCGGCGGTGGTGAAGATGCTGCGGGCGGACCTGGCCGACGCTCGCAACAAGTGGCTGGAATCGCACCAGAACGTACAGGAACGTACGGAGGCCGAGAAGGGTACATTCCTCGCCTACCGGGATGAAGACGGGCTGGTGGCTGACTTCCACGCCCTACGGCACACTCTCGGCAGCAACCTGGCCGCGGGTGGAGTGCATCCGAAAATCGCCCAGCGCCTCATGCGGCACTCGACGATCACGTTGACGATGGACAGATACACCCACGCCCACGGCACCGACCTGGCAGCGGCATTGGATACTCTGCCCGACCTATCGCAATCCGCCCGGCAAGTGGCCAGGGCGACCGGAACCGAAAACGCCACGCCTACGATTGCGGGTGATTGTCAAAACCTTGCTAAATCCCCGTTGTGTTTCTTGGCGCTTTCGGGTGAGAAAAGCGGTAATGGACGGTTACAGGGTGGACAAGCCGACCCGGTGTGTTCGGACACGCCAGCCGGGCCGAACCATGCGGTTTCCCCCGAGAAAACAGAGGTTTTGACGTCGAAAGCGGGATCGGATACAATTCCCGGGACGTGCCGGAGAGATGGCCGAGTGGCTGAAGGCGACGGTTTGCTAAACCGTTATACGGGTTCAAACCCGTATCGGGGGTTCGAATCCCCCTCTCTCCGCTTACCAGCCCGCCCGTGATTCCTAACTTCAGGTTTCACGGGCGTTTATAGTTTCCGGACGGTCCGGAAATCTCCCGTTTGTGGCGTTTTTGTGGCGTCTTGTGGCGGGGAGATTCTCTGAGGACCCATGTCCGGACCTGCAATCCTGGCGTCGTCAACGTCCCGTTCCTCGTTTCGCATCGGCCGCGTGAAAGCCTACCGGCGCGGCACAAACTGGTATCTCTGCTACCACGAGAATGGCCAGCGCCGCCGACCACGGGTCGGCGCCGGCCGGGAGGCGGCGAAGAAAATGGCGGCGCAGATCAACGGCCAGCTGGAGACCGGCGTCTGTGCCACGCTCAGTTTCGAGCCGATCGCCATCCCCGAATTGCGGCAACGCTGGCTCGATCACCACGAGCATGTGCTTCGCTCCTCGGTGAACACGATTCGGCGCTACCGTGCGGCACCGCTACAGCGCGCCCGAGCGATCCAGTCGTTGAGGAACCCCGATGCCTGGGCATAACCTTCCTGCTCCCACAACTGCCGCAGGTCCTCCTCGAGGTAGTAGGCCGTGGCCAGCGGCTGGTTGAGTTTCAACGCCTCCTGCAGCCGCTGCTTTTCGTTGCGTTTGGGATCGAGATTGTCCGGATGTTTCAAGAGCAGCCAACGCGTGCCCTTGACGCCGCCGGCACATGCGAGATCCACCAGATCGCCCCCGATGCTTTCCGCGTTGAAGACGCCGGCTCCGGCCTGCCCGGCAGCCCCGAGGATATCGCCGACCTGTTCTCCATCCGCCGAGCGCTGTTGCGAGGAGGTAGGCCAGCACATCGCGGAACTGCGCCAGACCACGGCCGCCCGTATCAACTGACATCTATAAAGCGACACGTCGCGGACAGCGTAATCATGGGAAAGGTCGGTAGCATCACCATCGCGCTGTAAGCCGCCGACACCGACGCGCTGGAAGAAGTACCTGAAGCCAGAGGGGCTGGCGTTGCGGCTGGTGGCCGTGGTGATCGTGCCCAGGCTGGCCAGCGGATCGCGACCGACAGCACGCGGGCCGAAGGTGATCGTTCGGTTCTAGTGGAAGCGGAGTGGCGTACACAGTAGCGGGACAAGCGTCGGCGCCGCGGCAGATTGATTGACCGTCAGGGTAGCAATGACGTTTTTTCGGCCTAAGTTTCCGACCCCATTTTCATTACCCCTAAAAAGACAAAAACCCTTGATTTCTCAAGGGTTATCGTCGTCATGCGCCATTCAGGACTTGAACCTGAAACCCTCTGATTAAGAGTCAGATGCTCTGCCAATTGAGCTAATGGCGCTCATTACATCGGGCACTTACGGGAACCGAGCCCATGCCCTCCAAGTGTGCTTCTTGAAGGCATCGCCCAACGCTTCCACGCTCTTTGTCCAAGAGTGTGGAAACGCATTATACGGCACCGCCGGTCCACTGCAAGTCCCACATGTGGTTACTTGATTCTCACTTCGCGTTATTCGATCATGGCCCGAATGAACCGACTCACATTTTCGCTCGCCATGCTCACCCTTTGTCTGGCCGGTTGCCACTCGATCCAGGCCGTCAAACCACTTGACGTGCAGATCGCCGATGCCCATGGCTGGGACAAGTACAAGGAACTCGAGGCGCTGGCCGGGGACATTCACGTCGTCTTCAAGGATGGGTCGCAGTTTGACGCGCATTTTGTGCATGAGATGAAGACCGGCCGGACGCGCATGCAACTGGCCGACGAGTCGGTGCTGGTGTTCGACGGGCAGTGTACCTGGGTCTGGCCCGCCAATTCGTCGGTGAAGGACCCCCGACACAACCTGACCACCTGGCCGTTCCTGGTGACGCTGCCAATGCGGCTGCACTCGGCGGGCGCGACGCTGTCCGGGCCGACGACGCGGAAATGGGCCAACATGGACTACGACGCGCTGACACTGAGTTTCGCGCCGAACGCCGAATACCGCTCCAATGACTGGTTTGTGGTGTACGCGGACAAGGAAACACACCTGCTCAAGGCGGTCGGGTACGTGATCACCGGCGGCCGTCCGCTGGTCGTCGCGGAAAAAGAGCCCGTGGGGCTGACGATGTACAGCTTCAAACAACACGGCGGCGTCCTGTTCGCGGAGGACTGGAAGATCTGGCGGTACAACAAGGATGAAGGATTCTTCGGCCTGCCGATCGGCGAGGCGCGGATCTACAACCTCGAGTTCTACCGGCCCGGATCCAAGACCTTCGCGCCGCCCGAAGGGGCGAGGCGAGTGGGGGAATAGTTGATAGTCCATTGTTGACAGTTGATAGTGGCTGGTTCGGTACTGGCAACTATCAACGACCGACTATTCACTACCTGCTACCCACTGACTTCTCCTCCACCACGTCATCGATCGAGTTCAGATACTCCGCCAGATCGGCGATCTGTTCCCCGGTGAGTTTAGAGGTATGGCCGTGTTTGTTGTCGGGGTTGAACTTCGTGAAGATCTCTTCAAGCGTTGCGGCCCGGCCATCGTGGAGATAGGGAGCCGTGCGCCAGGCCTCGATCAGTGAAGGCGTGTCGAAGGCGTCTTCGCCCTGGTGGTCGAGCTGGCCGTGGGTGCCGACGTTGTAGCGCTTGAGGCTGGTGTAGAGCGGCGCCGGATGGCAATGAACGCAGCCGACTTCTTCGGTCTCAAAGATCGCCTTGCCCTTCTGCGCTTTCTCGGAGAACTGTCCCGGTGCGGGGCGATAGGGGCTCGGCTCCGGCCGAAGCGAGCGGATATACGCGCGCACCGCCTGGAGATCCTGCTGCTCGGGCTGGCGCGCGGAAAAACGGAACCCCGCCATGACCGCCTCGTCCATGCCCTCGCGGATGCCCAGCCACATCGAGGGCGGCGTCAGATGGGCATAAAGCAGCGATTTGTTGTTCTTGGGATTGCCGATGCCGTCGTTGGGCAGATCCCAGTTGAGCCCATCAACCCGGCCATTATTCGGATGGCAGGTCGCACAACTGAGCCATTGCTGGAACGCGTAGTTCGCGTCATGGAAGATCATCTCGCCGCGGCGGGCGTCTTCGATGGCGGGCGTCGGACCCATTGCAATCGTCGCCTTCACCTTGGCCTCGGTCGAATCGAGCAGGAGCACCTGGCCGCTGAAATGCATGGCCACGGCCAGCGTCGAGCCGTCCGGCGAGACGTCGATGCCGCGGGGGCCTTTGCCGGGGAGTTTGATGCGCTGGATGAGGTTGGCGACATGCATGGCCGCCAGGTCGGTCACCAGGTCCATGCGCTTGGCCGGGTTCTTCCTGATTTCGGCCCAGACTCGCGTGGCGCCTTCGCCGCCGGCGGGCGGGTTGGCCTGGCCGGACAGGAGCTGGTGCAGCGTGCCGAGGCTGATTTTCGCAAGCTGGTGGGTGCCCGAGATGGTGATCCACATGGTCGCGCCGTCCTTGGACAGGGCGATGCCCCAGGGATCGGCCGCGCCTTCGTAGAGGCTGTCGAGCAGCACCGTGGTGTAGAGCGACTTGGCGCCCAGGTCGATGATGCTCATGGCGTTGGTGTTAACCCAGCCGCGATCGAGTTGCGTGGCGGGCAGGTTGGAACGGCCGGTGGTGTGAACGACGTAGGCCCATTTGCCGTCGGGCGAAATGGCGACATTACGAGCGCATGTGGCGTTGGGCGGGAGTTTCACGTTGACGCACTGGCCGGTTTCCAGATCGATCAGGCTGACGCACGTGGTCTGCTCCGGGTCGGTCGACACGCCGCCGGCAATCAGGTTGCTCACCACGGCCAGTTTCTCATCGGGCGTGATGGCGATGCGATACGGTTCGCGCACGACCTTCACGCGCTTGACTTCCTTGCCATCCGAAAGCTGTATCATGGACACGTCGTTGGAGGCGACGTTGCACGCCAGCAGCCATCCGCGCTTGGGTGCGATCGCCAATCCGCCCGGGCGCCATCCCACGGCCACGCGCGAGGCAACCTTGCCATCGGCGCCAAGGCGCATGACGCTGTTGCCAAGGTAGTCGGCTGCCCAGACCGAACCATCCGGGCCGAAAGCGACGTTGGCGCTGCGGGCGGCCTTGTCGCTGCTCGTGCCGAGTTTCGCCCCGGCGACATCGATCCACTGCACCTTTTGTAAGGTCGGGTCCGTGACCACGATGGAAGATCCGTCGGCCGTGTACCGCAATTCGAGGGGCGACGGATAATCGGCCGCCCGAACCGACAGACCCAGAACCAAAGCACAGAGCGCACCAAAGCCGAACCACGACATCACTGATCGCATAATCACTCCAAGTAACAGGCGTTAGCAGTCCTCCGTTGCTTACCCCGGTCATGTGCCACCGTTGCAGGGGATTGGTCGCCCGCTCCGGCGTGCGGCCGGGGATGGCCACGCTCCCAGGATCGCTTGACCGTGCCTCCCGCCCTCGTATCATCCCCGGCCTGTGACTGACTCACCCAAAAGCCTCACCACGGTCTTCGCCGACCTGCGCCAACGCCGGCGCATCGGCGTGATGCCCTTCATTCCGGCCGGTTATCCCGGCCTTGCGGCGACGGCCGCCATGCTGCCGGCCATCGAACTGGCCGGCGCCAGCGCCATCGAGATCGGCATTCCATTCTCCGATCCCGTGGCCGATGGACCGGTCATTCAGGAAGCCTTCGGCCACGCGCTGGCACAGGGCATCAAGGTTCGCAACGTCTTCGACTGCATCCGCCGAGCCCGGCCATCGCTCTCCATCCCGCTGGTCGCGATGGTCAGCTTCTCGATCGTGTTCCGCTACGGCATCGACCGCTTCACCGCCGACGCGAGATCGGCCGGGTTCGATGGTTTGATCATCCCCGACCTGCCGCCGCCCGAAGCGCAGGCTGTGTGCGCCAAGGTTCGCTCGGCCGGCCTCGATACGATCCTGCTTGTTTCCCCGACCACGGCACCTGAGCGCCGGCCGGAGATCACGCGACTTTGCTCGGGCTTTGTCTATTACCTCTCCGTCAGCGGCATCACCGGTGAGCGCGACCGCCTGCCTGCCAACGTGGAGGAGAACCTGCGGCAACTCCGCAAGATCACCGCTGTTCCGCTCTGCGTGGGCTTCGGCATCTCCAAACCCGAGCATGTGCGCCAACTCGCGGGCCTGGCCGACGGGGCGATCGTAGGCAGCGCGGTGGTGCGGCGGATCCGCGAACACCTGGCCGCCCCCCTGCCGGAGTTGTGTGCGGCGGTGACGGAGTATTGCCGGGGGCTGTGCGTTGAGGCTGGCTGAACCGGCCGGGGGCAACGCGTAATGCAGCATGTTGCCAGTGGAAGAGTGAATGCGGAATGCGGGATAGGCACTGGCAACTGGCAACGGACAGCGGAGTGCAAAATCGAGAAAGTGTTGGTTTGGGTATCGTGAATGTGGAGGCGAAAGTTAATTTGGGGAAAGAGTGGAGGCGGTCGAGAGGGCGGTGGTTGCGAAAAAAATTGAATTCGGCGGGGTTGCGGGGATGTCTGGCGGCATAAGTGGTTTATTGGAATTGGGTTGTAATTTTGATGGTAGTGGCGGAGGCGGGAAAAACCGACCTAAAACCGGGCGTGGTTCAAAGCGGGGTTACACTCGCGGGGACCAGAGATCACGACCGCGAAGCTGTATCTCCTGTGTTGTGCGGCAGTTACAAACGAAAACGACCGCATTGTCGCCGCGAGAAGTGATCGACCGGAACCGACATGGAAGCGACGCGATCCCGAAGGAAGAAGGCGCACTGGAAAAAGTGCAAACCTGAGCAACCGGGGGGCAAATGAAAAGCTCCGCCGTAGAACGGTATCGCGGTTCGGATCGGTGGAAGGAGGTTTACTTGTCTAGTTCTCGCGTCGGGACATTCGCCCGAACTTGAACGCCAGATAACGATAGCGACCATATCGATCGATTGTAAGGCTTGACGGCTTCATCCCCCCCTGCCTCACCTGCACCCGGCTCCCCAAACGACGGCGGGACCACCACTGGCGGCGTCCGCCCGGCCTCAGTATAATCATGGTCTACTATTCCATGGCAAGGAGAACGACGAACTAATCCACGTAATCCAACCCTGTTTATGCCAAGAACTTAGGTGAACCACCCGTGCGCCATCATCGGCAAGACCCGCGAAAAAAGGCCGTTCCCGCTCGTGTACAAGGAGAACGTTACCATGTCCAAGACCTCTCTTATGGCAATCCTCATCTCTTGCTTTTCGCTTTGTTTCGCCATCCACTCCGCTAATGGCGCAGCCACACCGCCGACACCCGCAACGCGCCCGGCCGCGACCCCACTCCGCGCGTTTTCGCCCGAGGTCAAGGCCGAAATTGCTGCCATTGGCAAGATCGGCAGGGCCAGCACACAAAGCTCGAAATTCCCGGACTTGGAATTGGCCCGGATTGCCATCCCTCTGGCCATGGCGGGCGACTTTGAGGGGGCTCTCGCAGCTACCCAGAAAGGTGGATCATTCAACAATGCCGCCGCAGGCTGGGTTGTGGTTCTCCAGCAAAAGGCGGGCGGCAATCCTCCCACGCCCCAGGTCTTGCGTAGACTCCGCCTTTCCGGCGGCGACAACTTCGACAAGGGCATGGCTGAGGCATACGCCTGGGCCGGGGATCTCCCCAATGCCAGAAAGACGATCGCCGGTATGTATGCAGAAATCGATCCTGACCATCTTGAGGCGAGACTCGCCGTGCTGCGCCACCAGCCGAACAAACAGGATCTCGCCGATGTCGTGAAGCGAGCCGCCAAGACCACCCCCGCCGACATCCGCATCATGGAGAGAATCGCCGGGATACACATCTTGCTTGGCGATCTGGACGCCGCAAGGCGAATGATCGACGGCCTGCCGGATGCCGACCGCAAGGCCAACGTCCTCTGGCAAATCGCGCGGGCGCAGGCCATCGCTGGCGACATCGCTGGCGCAATCAAGACCGCTGAACAGATTCCCCCCAGGGAGTGCATCACACAATACGAGCAGGCGTACACCGTCATCGCCATTGTCCGCGCTGCCGCCGGCGACGAGGCGGGCACAACCGAGGCTGCCAGCAAGATAAAGGGGCTCGGCATGGCCAGAGCCCAATCGCTGAGCGTCTACGCTCGTGCTCGCGCTGGCGACACGGCCGGGGCCGCGAGCCTTTGCGAGCAGCTATCCAAGCGTTCCCCCGACACAACCGGCGCGCTCGGCTACGGCCTCCTGGCGTACGATGCGCTGAATCGCAACGATGTGCCCGCGGCAGTCAAGTTCATTCAGGAAGGCCGGAAACTCGTGGAAACCACGCGAAGGAATCCTGACAAGGTGAGTGCCGCTACCCGATTGCTCGCCACCATTGTTCAGGGCCATTGGGCTGTCGAGACCGAAGGTTTCATAGACCTCTGAATTCGATGACACCTCTTGCGTGCCATGGGAGTAGGAAAGTATGGGTGTCGCGACAGAGATCGGGGGAGACGTGCCGGTACTGTAGCGAAACAGGGGAAAGGTAGAACGGGAAAGTCAAAGGAGGCGGTTACGTTGCCTCAGCAGTTTTCGCCGTCCCAGAGCTTGACCCGTTCCCTCCAACGAATCCCGCGTCAGTTGCCCCGTCGCTTCTCCCCGCTCAATCCAGATCGGAGCAGGGGGACATCCCACCTTATCTGCCAGCCGAGCAGGGTAGGCTCCATGACCCACCGCCCCGCACAACTCCCGTCGGGAATGCAGCACCCATGCCGGCCACATCAGCAAGCATACGAACATTCCCGCGGAACCCGGCCCGGTCCCAGCCGCTGACAATGCCACCGATCTTGCAGATCTGCTGCCGTATAATTGCGTTCAAGCCGAATCGGGTCGGTCCATGACCGGTCCACGGCCCACCGCTTCGCCGTCCACCCACCCCAATCCGCACCCCCACCCTCCCATTCCAGTCAATCAAAAAAATCCCGGAATTCTCCAGATTCTCACAACCCACACCCCACCCGTCACTTACGAAAATCACCGGCCGCATATCCCCGCCCAAAACCACCTAACACCACCCATATAGTAGAGGAGCGTATTTTCCCGCCCTCCTCCGCGCCGCCCGGCCACCGTGGCCGTCGCAACGCACAACCTCACCCCCGGCGGCGGCCCCGGCGCCCCACCCCGGCCAGCGCCTCGCCCGCCAATACCG
>JBEKVL010000394.1:0-6339 GCA_049514055.1 Tepidisphaeraceae bacterium
GTCAGGTGCAACTGCTCGGCCGGCAACAGATTGACGTGGTAGCCCTCACCAATCAGCTTGACGATCGACCCCGTCGAGGTCGGCCGGTTGTACCACTGGGCATGTTGCTGAGATGTGCCGCGGCCGATGGTGGGGTGGAACATCTTTCCCGGTTCCCGGCAAAAGGCGTACACCACCGGCGCCATGTACCCTGAATCGACAAAGACCAGCCGCGGCGGTGTACGCGGGCCGCCGGCGGTTCCCATCGGCCAGCCCGCCCGAAGCTCGTCGCGGAACTGACGCAGTGCAGTCAGTAACGCCTTCTCTACGCCCACATCATCGCTGGCCACTTCGATCCGGCCGTAATCGACGATGTGCCCCACGGCTTCTGGTCCCCAGGCGACGACGATCCAGTGACAGAGATATTTGCCCAGGTCGATGGCCGCCGTCAGCCACTTGGCAGTGGCCGGGATGATGCCGCGCGGCACTGCGGCAATGCGCGAGGCCAACGCATTGATCTCCAGCGCGGTCATGTCCATCTTGGCCGGCACGACCGGCAGGCTCCAGACGAATTGCCGCATCTCGCGCTCGGCGTTCTCCTCGTTGGCCGAATGCGCTGCCCGCCACTCATCCGCCGCCAGATCGCCGGGCATCGCGAACAGGTTGTTCACACCCGACCAGCGGAACCCCAACGTGTCAGTCGGCGGCACTTCGCCCGCCACGATGCCCTGGGTGTCGATGGTCTGTCCATTGTGCAGCAGCTTGCTCTCCTGGTTGGCTTTGGTCCGCTCTTCGTGACTCCAAGGCTCCCCGCACGCCGGGCAGAAGAAGGCCCCGGCCGCGCGGGCGGCCTCCAGGCTTGCCGCGCCCTGCCATCCCCGCAGATGCTCCCGCTCCGGACTCACCCAGGCATGGCACTTGGGGCACGGCAGCACGATCCGGCTCTTGGTCCCGTTGGTGTACTCCCGCCAAGTCCGACCCTGCTCGGTACTGACGGTACACTCCATGTAGACCCGCCGGCTGGAGCCATGGGCGCGCGTGCGGGCTTCGAGTTGGGTCATCTTGTCGGCCTCGCGGCTGGACCCGCCGGACTCATCCATGCCATCCACTTCGGTGGCCACGATCACGCGGGTCTGATATCCCGCACGGGACTTGTCGCCTCCACCGCCGGTCATGAACTTGAGCGTGGCCCCATTGGCGAAGGGGACATTGACGACGTTGACGCTGCCGCCCCGGCTGCCCCGGCCGCTGGTGGGGATCAGGTTGCGGTAGCGCGTCCGCTCGATCACGGGGAGAAAGCTCTCCCGCCACTTGTCGGCGACCATTTCCAACGTGGGCACGCCGCAGACCACACCCTCGCCCAACTCAAACAGGTGATAGAGCGTGGGGATGATGAAGCAGGACAGCGTCTTGCCGCTCTGGGTCGGACCCGTGGCGATGAACCGGGAGAACCGGTTGCCGTCCACCTGATCGAACCACAGCCCGGTGTAGGGCTGACGTGAGCAGCGGAACTTCCGCCCCTCGAATGGGCCATCCGGGATGACAATCTCTTCCTCCGCGAACTGGCGCATGGTCCGATGCCGCACCGAGCGGGCGCGTTGCAGCATCGAACATAGCTCATTGGCCAGAGCCATTGACCGGTCCTTCATCCCGATACAGCGCCTCGGGACCATCGGCGAAGCTGGTCTTCACCTCACGCTCGGCGTCATCCAGGCCCTCATTGAGCACATCCAGCGCCTTGGGGCCGAACTGGCGCTGGAGCGATTCCCCCACCGACTTGAGGATGGACGACACGCGATTGAACGCCTCGCGGACTCGCTTGCGCGAGATCAACTGCCCCTCGAGCCGTAGACGCTCCAGCCGGGCCATGCGGGCACGCTCGATCCGATAAAGCTCCAGCCCCGCACCCTTCTTGCCGCGACTGCGGCGTCGGCCGGCAGGCGCTGGCGCGGGCGTGATCGTCGGTTGTGGTGTTGTTGTGTCAGACCTGGTTGTAGTCACAAGAGAACATGGGAACGTCTCGCCGTCGAGCCAGCCACGTAGAATGGCCCCTCCCCACCCTGGCCCGTGTGTTGTTGGGTCCTTCCGTGCAGGGGGGACCCCATCCACGGGACATCGAATCGACAAACTTTCACACACACAAGCCCAAAAAATGTGCGCAGGCACCGTCTGCGGGCGTGAATCGGCCGCCCCCAAGCCAACCTGGGCACCTTACATGCCGTCGCAGTATCCGTTGCGTAAGCCGTTGTCATTACAGGGGTTGTCTTGAGTTCTGGCACCCTCTGCGGCATGGGAGACACCCGGCCGGTCGTGGACTGCGTCGTCAGGATCAATACGCTGACAGTGCGCAGATTCCGCCGGATATGCGCAGATTGCTCCCGTCCAGCGTCATGGCCAGCCGAAGCTCGGGTAGGGTCGAGTTTTCGTCGCCAAGAAGCGTTACCACCGGGGGCCTCTCCCCGACGTTTCCCGCCATTCCCGCCATTTCCACCATCAGGCCCGTTTTCGGGGTCAAGAAGCGGGGTGGATGGCGGATTCTCATGGCGGGTTTCGCTGGCTCCGCACAGGTTTTCCACCATCGGAATCCACCATTTATCCCCGTTCTCGGGGTCAAGATCGCTATCGCTGGCGGGAATGGCGGGAATGGCGGGTTGCGCAGAGAGGATACCCGCACCCAGGTTGGGCCGGTGGGGAGCATAGGCGGCAGGCTTCGGCCATAGGTCCTGGTTTGTCGTCGGCAGGCGACAGGCTCGACATGTCACAGGCTGAGTCTGCCGGTCGGTGGGGTACGCTGAAGGCAGAGCAGACCGCACGCTCGGGTTTGCGGCGGCTGGCGACAGGCTACAGGCTCGGTCGGCACGCTCGGTCTTGCGGTGACAGGCGGTATGCGGCAGGCTCGGAATGCCACAGGCCCCGGTCTGCCAGCGGTATGTGGCAAGCTCGATGCCCCATGCCACATGCTCCGGCTTGCCGGCAGCAGGCCATCGGCTCCGCGTCTCATGCCAGGTCAGTTGCCGTTGCCAGTACGCCAGGCTCCATGTCCCAGGCCATGTCGGCCGTCTGCCGCGGCATGTGCCGGGCAATACGCGGTCGGCGGAGTGGGCCGGCCGGTACGCCGGGCAGGTCACACGCTCGGGCAGGCCACACGCTGGAGTCGGCCGGTACGCCGAGTGAACTGGCAGAGGGACAGGATGTTGGTTTCTTCTGTACATACTGAGTTTTCAGATTATAATGAGACTTCTGAATATTGGATAGATCAAAATGTGAGGCACGAACATGGACACCGCCCAGAAAACCAAGCTGCCGCTCAGGCTGGAATGGATCGAGGCCGGGAGCCTCACGGACAATGAGAAGAACTGGCGGCGCCATCCGCCCGAGCAGCTTCAGAGCCTCAAGGACTTGATGCAGGATCCGGAAATCGGTTGGGCTGGCGCGTGCCTGTTCAACGAGCGCACGAAGCGCCTGATCGACGGCCATGCGCGGAAGTCCATCGTCGATCCCAAGACGCCCATCCCGGTGTTGGTCGGCGACTGGAGCGAGGACGCCGAGCGGAAGATCCTGGCCACGCTCGACCCCGTCGGCGCCATGGCCAAGGGGGACCGCAAGGCGTACGACGAGTTGCTGGAGACGATTACGGCCGACACGCTCTGGGTCCGCGACCTGCTGCACAACACGCGGGCGGGCATGAGCGAGCTACTGGAGGAAGACCAGGAAGAGGATGTGCCCAGCGCCGCCCTGCCGGCCATGGAGTGCCAGCCGTTCGAGCACCACGACTACATCATGTTGATGTTTCACGACGATCAGGATTTCCAGCAGGCGTGCGACAGGCTGGGCATCCGGCGGATCCAGATCACGTATCCCGGCGGGAAGTCGAAGGTGGGGCTGGGGCGGGTCATTGACGGGGCGAAGGCGATCAAGCAGTTGACGTCGGTAATGCCCGCCGTTAACCCCACCGGTTAAGTCGGGTTGTTTGATTTCGACCGAAAGAGGATAGCGGCAAGTACGTAGCCCAGAGGACAGATGATGAATGTCAGAAGAACACTGATTGGGTGAATGTAATCCCAGGGAATCCTCATCTGGCCCATTGGCGGCGTAAGCGAGAACGCAGCGGCACACAGAAGATGAATGACACCGATGCAAACAAGAACTGGATACCGGCGTGGGTCGGGACGGCGGGGCGATCGATCCGGTGTGTAGTAATCGAGCGTGACGGCAGATTGCCGGCCGTCCGCCTGCTCGAAGTCGCGAACCAGTGAAAGGCGATGATGCAGCCCCTCCAGGTATCTCGATGTATCCGTGCCGCCAATCCTGCTTGGGTCGGCCCAAGCCGCCTCGCACTCATCGCAGGAGTAGACGTTTTCGCCAGTGGCATCCTTGACGTAATGCTGAATCCAGCCTTGTTCGCAGCGGGGGCACCAGCGTTTCACCTCACCGCACTGGGTGCATCGGTACACCTGAACCCCGGCAGGGTCTTCGCGCAGGGGACACACGGTAAACGTCTTGCATGTGGGGCACCGTACGCCATTTCTTGCAGTGTTTCCCATCGGTCCTCGGTACGGACGAAATCGTACTTGTGCGTCGATCCCATATCAAACCCAAGGTGATGTCATGAGAATCATCATCCCCTCCAAAGGTCGAGCCAGCGCCATCGGCGGCAAGGCCCTTCGCCTCTTCCCCGACGCGACCGTCTGCGTCGGCGAGGATGAGCAGGACGCCTACGCCAAGGTCAGCCAGAACCTGCTGGTCCACCCGGCTGGCGTGGTCGGCATCGGGCCATTGCGGCAGTGGGTGCTGGACCACGTCGAGGATCCGTGCGTGGTCATGGTCGATGACGATGTCACGCACGCCTACAGCCAGGTCGGATTCCACAAGCGGCGGATCGAGGACGCCGACACCGCGCGGGCCATCGTCGAGCGAATGGCGATCCTGGCCACGGACGCGGGCGTGCGGGTCTTCGGCTTCACGCAGGCGGCCCGGCCGATGACGTATGCGAACTTCCGGCCGTTTGGCCTCAACACCTGGGTGGGCGGGCTGGTCGGCATCGTCGGCCGCGAACTGCGGTACGACACTGCCCTGCTGCTGCGGGCCGACATCGACTTCTGCCTCCAGTCCCTGCTGCACGACCGGATCGTGCTGGTGGACGGCCGGTACAGTTTCATCCACACCCGCTTCGGCGGCGCCGGCGGCAACGTCCGCCAGCGATCGGCCGAGCGGCACGAGCAGGAAATCCACTACCTGATCCGCAAGTGGGAGCCGTACCTGGAGAGCGTGCCGGCGAAGGGGACGACACGGCTGGTCGTGAGGGTACAGAGATGAGTGCCTAGTTTGAGGTAGTTCCAATCCCGTCACCCTGACGATCGTCGAGAAATGGCCCTTGGGACGAAACCGGAGGGCCATGTGTTTATCAGGCCGACAGTTATGCTCAATCGTCTTGGCGGTGGGACAAATCAACATCATGGATCTTGCTTGGAAAGGGTGAAACAGGAGGAGAGAGCAGTCACGGAGGACCGATCTGATTTCAGAGTCGCGTGGCCGTGGGAGCAAGGATGCGACGAATCGAATTTGGTTGTATTCCGTTTTGCTTCCACCGGCAGTTAATCGTAAGTCCTCCCATGTCATAAATGATGGGAGACCACGGCATGTGTCCGGAAGACTATCGGCGGCGACAAACGGTTGTGGAACAATTGGAAGGGCGGTTCCTGCTATCGGCGGAATGGCCCGTTTTGCACGAATCAAGCTTTTCGGACGTTGCACGTCACGTGGCGCCGGTCGCGGCCAAGGGCGCGGCTCCAGCAAACCATGCCGTCGCGGGTGTGCGAAGCGGACAGAGCGTCCGCCGGCTGCCAGCGGCCAAGCCGAGTTCGCAGCCGGTGAGCAGTCCCTTGGTGAACATAGAGATTCTGGGCAGCGCCAGTCCGAACGGGCCGTTTGTCAATTCGCTGCATGTGTCGCCGGGGCAGACGGTTTATTATGAGGTTTTGGGCGAACTGGCTTCGATCGGGACAGTCAATATTCAGGCGCCGGCAGTCAACACACTGGTAGCGGGCGGCAAGACCAATACGATCAACAGCAAGACGGCGCATTCGGGCGTCGGCGGCCCGTTCTATGACGGCATCAATAGTCTGAGTTTCAATCTCGTTGATGGCGCGGCGAATCCAATCCAGGTAAGCTTCAATGCCGCCTCGCTGGCGACAAACCCATCCACGGGCGACAACTACAGCGCAGGGATCGGCGCTCGGCCGGGAATTGCCAGAGGTAAACAACTGTTCGACGTTCGTCCGATACAAAGGGCTGGGGTGTTTGCCGGCGCCGTGAGCATGGAGTTGATTCTCAGCGGTTCATTCAAAGTGGCGGCCAACG
>JBEKVL010000395.1:0-6338 GCA_049514055.1 Tepidisphaeraceae bacterium
CGTCCAGCCTGCGGCAGGCTGGACGCCTGCGCCACAACCGCAATGCCATTTCCGTCGCGGTGGACTGCGCAGAACACGATTGCCCTGTGGTGGGCGGTGCTCACCCTACAAGCCCTCGACTTCCGCGGCGTTCAGCAAGCGCCACTCGCCCGGGGCCAGGCCGGCCAGCGTCAGCGGGCCGAAACTCTCGCGGTGCAGTTCGGTCACCGCATTGTCCATCGCCTCGAACATCCGCCTCACCTGGTGATACCGTCCCTCGCGCAGCGTGAGGCGGGCCTCGCGCGGGCTCAGTGCCTGCATCTCGGCCGGCTGCAGCGGCTTGCGGTCCTCGGGGAGCATGAGCGTGCCGCTGGCGAAGACCGCCGCTTCGTTTCCGGCCAGCGGTTTGGCCAGCACGGCCCGGTAGACCCGCGGGACGTGATGCTTCGGATTGGTCAGCCGGTGAACCAGCACGCCATCATCGGAGAGGAGAAGAAGGCCGGTGGTGTCCTTATCGAGACGTCCGACGCTGGTGATCCGGGGCTTGCGGCCGGTCCAACGCGGCGGAATCAGGTCGTAGACCAGCGAGCCGTGTTCCTTGTGACTACATATATATCCCAGTGGCTTGTGGAGCAGGATGTACAGCGCCGGCGGATCGAGCGTCTCGCCGGCCACGGTGACGTGGTCCCGATCGACGCGGGCGGAGGGGTCGAGCAGCCGCCGGCCCTCGAGGCAGACCTGCTCCGACTTGAGGAACTCGCGCGTGCGCGAGCGGAAGCAGTAGCCAAGGTTGGCCAGGAGGCAGTCGAGACGGGTAAGGCCCATGGGCAAAGGGTAACCGATGCGCGGACATTATCCACTTCAGCCTTGAACACAAAGACGTGATGCCTGAGCATCACGTCTTTGTGGCTAATGCGTAGTCCATCGCGGCTGAAACGGCATTGCGGTGGTGCAGGCTTCCAGCCTGCGGCAGGCTGGAAGTCTGCACCACAATTTCCGCCGCAATGGAGTAGTGTGCTGAACTCACGGGATCTGCACGTCGTTGACATAGAACTTGCCGGTGCCCGTCTTGTTGCCGACCTTGTGGGGGCCGATGCTGACCGTGGCCAGGATGTTGCCGTCCATCCGGCCGCCGATGGTGACGCTATTGATCATGCCGTTGGGGCCCAGGGCATCGATCTCATCGGTGCGACTGGTCGGATCGACGGTGTAGTTGCCGCCGATCTTGAGGGTGCTGAACAGGCCCGACACATGTATATTCGGGCTGTGCAGATCCTTGCCGACCGAGAGCGTCGTGAGCGTGCCGGTGGTGATCTGCGGGTCGATCATGCTTTCGGTGGTCTGAATGGTCTTGATCGAATTGCCCAAGTGCAGGTCCGTCGGCGTATAGGCTCCCAACTGGTTGGAGAACGTGGCCCGCCACGCCTGGAACGTCGTGAGGTCGCGGCTGGCAAAGATGGCGGTGCCCGCGATGACGCCGGAGCGGGTGATACCGGCGCGGTTGTTGTCGTTGGCGATGATCGGGCTGGCGGTGCTGGTGCCGAGGTATCGATGCAGATCGCTGGCCGCGCTGGGCGGATAGTGCGTGATCGGATCGATGTCCACCGTTTCGCTCTTGCGAACCGAACTGGAGAACCCGGTCGATGGAAGTTGGGTGCCGTTGCCGCTGGCGATCACCTTGCCGACGATTGCTCCCGCGACCACGGTGTCGTCGCGCAAACCATAACCATCGGTGGAGATCTGGTTAATCCTCCCCCCCTGGGGATCGACGGTCCAACTGCTGTCGATGACGCCGAAACCTCGCGTCACCTGGATGCTGTTAATGCCGCCAGCCGCAAACCGGCAACCAATGATGCCCCCGGTCTGGGGCGCCGCCTTCCCGCGCACCGGCATTGCGCCTTGCACGGAGACGCTGCCCAGAGAATAGCCGGTCGGATCGGTGACCGGATTGGGAAGCGGCGTGACCGCCATGACTCCTCCGTTCTTCTGCATTCCGGTCAAAGCGGTAACGACACCGATGCCGCTCGAGATCAACGAACCGTTATTGCGAACGGTGACGTTGTTGATTTTTGTGGTGCTGACGATATCGCCGTAGATGTCGGCACCGTTGGCGGCGACGCTGTTGATCAGACCATTCGAATAGAGTCCGCACCACGAGAACAGCGGCGCGGTGCCGCTGGCCAGCATGCCGGCGCCGACATTTACGTTGTTCAGGCCCGCGGCGGCAAAAATCGGCCCGACGATACCTTCCAGAGGCACACGAACCCGTCCGGTGAGTGCGCCGGGGGTGGTCTTGTTGTCGGAATTTGGCGAGATCTGCCCGATGGTTCCGGTGGAGTCGATGTTGCCGATGGCACCCACCGCAGTGACGTAGCCGAGATTGCCCACCAGCACGCCGGTTGTCTGGGCGAGGAACGGGAAGGCGTTCAATCGGGCGGCGTTGCCAATGATGGCCTGGTCGGTCGACTGCTTGGGCACACCGATGTTGCCGGCGTTGAGGCTGAAGATGGAGTTGGCCGTGACATTGACAAGCTCGCCGTAGTCAACGGTGTTGCGCTTGCTGTCAATCGCCTTGGAAGTGTTCTGGACGGTGTAGAGGTCGCCGCCCGTGACGCTGAAGACGTCCACCGGAGCCGTACCGCTGAAGTAGACGTTCAGCAGCGGCGACCCGGCCGGTGGGGCAACAAACTGGCCGTTGGCGTTGGGAGCAACGGCCGTGCCCGCGCCATTGACGGTAACCGTGCCGAGTTCGACGCTGGCAAGCGGAGAGCTGCCCTTGGCCGAGACGGTGACGGAATCCGTGGAGGTGATGTTCACAACCACGCTGCCGCCGCTTCCGCGTACCGGGTAGGCACGGAGAGTGATGGAGGCGGGCGCTCCGCCGATGGCGGTCGTCACCGGCTGTATCAGCATCGGCGTGCCGCTGTCGTCCACGAACGGGATCGATTCGCCGGGACGATACAACGTCGCGTCGTCGGGCTCACCGATGCCACCGAAGAACGCGTCGCGATGCAGCGCGCCGCCCACAACCATATAGCGGATGTTGCCGCCGGTCCCGGTGGTGATGGGAGGCCCGCCGGTCAAGGCAGTTCCGACATCGCCGGTCACGTCGATGAGGTCGACCGTTCCGTCGCGGTTGCGGTTGTCAGCATTGGCCACGAGGAAGCCGAGTGGTTCGGTGGTGACAGTGCCCCAGGAACCGGCGTTGATGACGCCGATGCGGCGGTTAGCCATCAGGCCAGCAGCCAGATTGCCACTCACCTGAATGCGCTGGTAGTCGCCGCCGATGGCCGCCTGGCGGGCGGTTCCCACGGGGTCATGGTCGGTGGTCCGGGGAATGGCCAGATCGGAATTGTATACAAGGTCGCCGCCGGTGGCGCTGAGCAGGCCCACCGATCCATTGTAGACATCGGTGGTCGGGTCGGCGACTGTAGCACCCTGGATGGCGCGCAGGTTGCCGAGCGTCACGTTGACCGCGGCGCCCATGAGGGCGTTCTGCGGCGGCTGGCCGCTGGTCTCATACTGGTCCTCGGTCATCTGCACGTCGGGCGCGGATACCATGGACATCGCCGCGCCGGAAACCAGTGCGCCCATATCGCCGTTGCGGGCGTTGAACGACGTGCCCAGCAGATTGGCGTCGAAGATGTTGCCGGTCATGTGGACGGCGCCGATGGCGATGTTCATGCCGTAGGTGTCGGTCGGCGCCGAGGTCATGAGGATGTCGTAGGGCTGGGTGCCGTGCGGCGCCGCAATGCTCACATGGATGCGCCAGAGGCCGGGACGATCCGTCGTCCACTGGAACGGCGCAATGGGGCTGCCACCCCCGACATTGGTGATATCCACGCGGCCGTCGGGATCGATCAGTTCGAGAGTCAGCAGAGGATTGTCCTGCGACAGACGGATGACCTGCCCCGCCATGAGCGAGACGGCGTAGTAGTCGTTGTCGTCAACCGTCGTCGGGTCGGGCTGAAACGCCCCGGCGATATCGACAACATTGTTGCCGCGTGTGGAGTTGATCGCGCCTACATACTGCGCGGTGGCAAAGGTGTCGTTGTAGAACGCGGGCTGGGCCTCGTAGCCGGCGACGAAAGCCGCGCGCAGAGCCGTCAGGTATCCCGGGTCCGTCTGGGGCACTATCTGGTATTCCACTTCATGGATCTGCTCGGTCAGCGGCATCGAGGCCGCGTTGTTGGGCGTGTTGGCGACGTCAACGGTACCGACGAGGTCTCCGCGGCCGTCGATTTCGCCGAGCCGGCCGCCGATCACGAACTTGGCGCGGGTGAGGTAGGTGATGGTGGTAAGGGCCGTGAAGCCGCCGATACTGCCGATGGTGTCGAGGGTGATGAGGTCGCGCAGGTCGCCGCCGACGACGAAATCGCCGGCATGGTCGGTGTTGGAATAGGTCTGAGCCGCGGCAAGCAAACCGGCGACGGCGCCGCCCGGGGAGTATTGATCGATTGGCAGGGTGGTGGGATCGCCGACGAGCAACCAGCCGGTGTAGAAGTAGTCAATGGAACCGCTGATGTGGACCTGCCCGGTGAGCGCGCCGTCGAGCAGGAACCGGCCGAAGTTCTGCGGGGCGCCGGTGGTCGTGGATGCAACCACCATTCCGGAAACGATCTGACCATTGCCGAACGGAACCAGCCCGAAGCCGGTCGTGGAAGCCGCGCCGTTGGAATCACGCAGCTGCGCGTTGGTGACGGGCCAGAGGTCCTCGTATGGAGGAGTGGTGGTGAAGATCTTGCGCTGGCGCGCGCCCACGTAGATAATGCCCGTGTTGGCAACGGGGCTGACGGTGAAGGGCTGGGGAGCCCCCTGGGCCTGGCTGACGCGAATCGGTCCGACATCTTCGAGATATGGAACGGGGGTCAGGACCGGGTAGGTCGGGCCACGCGAGGGGTCCCACACCTGGTAGATGCTCTGCATGCTGTTGGAATCGGAGGTGGCGACATAGTTCTCGAAGATGTTGCATTCGTTGGGCCGGAATCGCGGATCGATGCGGAAGATGGTGTCTCGCAGAGGGGAATTGGTGACGAGGAGGCCCGGGTTGCTGGCGATCAGGGTGCCGGGCTGCTGCGTAATCGGGTCGATGGCATTGGGATCGAACGTCAGTCCGCCGACCTCGACCTCGGGATCGACCGCGCCCCAGAGCATCGCCCGGTTGCTGCCGGGATTGATGCGGACGAGTTCGACATGCCCGTTGGCAGTGGTGGTGGTCCAGGCGTACGCCTCGGCGGCGTTGGGATTCTCGCCGGTGGTGCCGACGACCTTGCCGCCGCGGCTGATCATGCCGGAGCCGATGTACACCAGGCCGTAGACCTTGCCCATGGCCGCAGCGAATATCAGCGGGATATTGCCATTGAAGCCGGGCCGGCCGAGGTTGACGGTGTTGGCGCCAGCGGCCACACCGACACCCCCGGAGACGTTGCCGTCGTTGCCGTTGATCGCGTGGAGCACGGCCGTAGCAGGGCCGGTCTGGTCGAAGGCGATGCCGGTGACATGCACGGGCTGGTTCAGGGCATCGGTCGCTGGGAAGGCGCCGCCGACGCGCAGAGTGTTCTGCAGGATAGTGGCGTTGGCTCCGGTGGCGGAGAAAAGGGTCGGGTCAAGATCAATGGAGCATAGAAGTTGCGTTGCGGCGGTACCCCCACCGCCACCGCCACCGGCGGCACCCCCGCCGCCGAGCGTCGGAACGAAGTAGAGGCGGTTGGGATCAATGGGGTTGAATGCGGCGGCCTCGACGAGCGAAACCTGCGACACACCCGTGTCCGTGGCGACCGGCAGATACATCGCCGAACCGCGAATGACCTGGCCCGCCTCGTAGCTGTAAAGAAACGGCCGCACGCCATCGCCCACGGCCGCGATTGCGGGCCAACTCGCCAGCCCGTAAGTCTGGGCGGCCATGCCCGCACGGCACATGGCGGCGCTGGCGGCCGGGTTAAGGGGCAGGAACGTGGTGCCGCCCTGGGGAATCGTGGCCACCTGGAGAAGTTGCCCGCGCACCGGGTCGCCGGCGGTCGTCGGGATGATTTGGACCAGGGCGGTGAGAATCACGTCGTCTTCCGCGTTTCGCGCGATGGCCAGACCGTTGACTTGCATCGTGGCGCCAGCCGCCCCGCCACCGCCGCCACCGCCGCCACCGGCCGCGCCACCGGCGGCGATGGAACCCCAATCCGTGTATTGAACGATGCTGCCGATATTGCCGATGGCCAGGGGAATTGAGTAGACATCCCATGGTGGTGTCTGGGCGGCTCCGGCACCCCCGCCACCGGCGGCGGTCGGATTAAGCGGTTGCTGGGCGGAACCGATGAACGCCTGGTCAAACGGATCCCAGGTAAGGGCAGTGAAGTCGATCTTCT
>JBEKVL010000396.1:0-6324 GCA_049514055.1 Tepidisphaeraceae bacterium
TTGTTGGCGGCCAGCGTCTTGAAGAAAGCGTCGGCCCTGGCATTGCCCCATAAGGCGTAGAGAGCGGCGACGTGTCCGGCCGTCGTGCCGGCGCTGGGCCGGGCCAGGGCGATCTTGCCCGCCAGCGCCGGATCGGCGAGATCCATGATGGAGGTGATCGTCTTGTCCTTGAGACTGTCTGACACGGCGATCACGCGGGCGCGAAGCGCCGTGCCCGCCCAGCGGCCTTTGGAGTCGCGATAGATGGCCGGGATCTTCTCGTGGGCCGCCAGTTTGCCGGCATCGAACACGTCCTGCTCGGCGAGGTTGATCGTGTGGAACACCTCGTTGCCCCACCATACGTCCGCCTGCGGCCTGGCTTTCTCGGCCAGCAGCCGCTCGGCCAGACCGGCCGTGCGGGTGGCTTCTGTGTCGGTCTTGATGACGACCTTGATCCCCGTCTTCTGCTCGAATGCCTGGATGACCGGCCGGGCCACGGGCTCATCGACACTCGTATAGAGCACGACTTGCCTCGAGTGGCTCCGGTCGCACGAGACCAGCACGCCGGCGCACGACACCACCGAAAGCAACCCGATGAGCCAATTGTATCTGTGTGTTGCCATCGTACTCCGCCGGCGATCAGGCCAGGTTCTTGACGATCTCGTTGGCGGCGCGATCGGTAATCCTGTCGAGTTTGCCCGTGCCGCTGGAATGGAGGATGAACAGGTCGGTGCCGGCACCGCCAGTCAGCACATCCGGGAATGTGTCCGCGGAAACAACCGGTGCCTTGAGGAAGGTCGTGCCGTTCAGACCGCCGGTGGTGCCCGTGATGTGCGCCACTCGCTGGGCATAGGTTGCGTCGGTGCGGATCCATTCCTTCTGCAAGGCTCCAAGCGCCGCGTAGTTGCTTTCGAGTGTCGAAGAATCGGCAAAGAGGATGTCGTCGCCGGCGCCGCCGTTGAGCGTGTCTGCGCCTGCACCGCCGATGAGGATGTTGCGCCCGGCGCCGCCGTTGAGCACGTCATTACCGGCGCCGCCCACGAGAATGTTGTTCCCATCGCCGCCAGTGAGGGTGTCGTTCCCGAGTCCACCGAAGAGATCCGCCGGGAAGCGCATGCCTTTGGCGACGGTGATCAGGTCATTGCCAGCGTAGCCGAAAACCTGAATCCGGCCGGTCGGCTTGAACGTGCCGACGACCTTCTTGTTGATGGTGACTTTCACCTGGCCGCCGGTGACGGGGCTGAGGAGGATCGTGTCGTTGCCAGTGGTGCCGCCCACGACGAGCGCCTGCAGGCCGGGTGTGACCGGGTCGGGCTGCAACTGGGCGGCCACGACCGTGATGGCGTGCGTTACCGTCGCGCCCTGGGCGCCGTCTTTGTCGGCCGGCGTCACCGTGACGCTGTAAGTGCCCGTCGCGGGGAACGCGTGGCTGGCGGAGGTGGTGCCGGGCGAGATCGTCTGCTCGACGGTGCCATCGCCCCAGCTCACATAGTAGGTAAAGCCGGCGGTGGTGTCGGCCGTCGAAGGGTCGGTCGCCGAGAGGTTGAGCGTGAGGGATTGTCCGCGCACGCCGGAAATGGCGCCGGTGACGGAACCCGTCGGGGCCACGGAGTTCACGGTGACAATCTGCGTGTCCGTTTCGGCCGAACCAGTAATCGGAGTGTAGGCTACAGTTACGGTGTATTTGCCGTTGTCTGCATAAACGTGCGAGAGCGAGAAGGTGCCGCCGGTCGGCGTCAGCGTTTCGGCGGCCGAGCCGTCGCCATAGTCCACCGACAGCGACTGCAACGATGTTGCGTCGTATTGTCCGGTCGACGTGAAGGTGCCTCCCTCGTCGATTGTCGCATCGGGACCGAGCTTCACATTGTTGATCGTGAACGACACGGTCACGGGGCTGCTGGAGACGTTGCCCTTGTCGATCGCCCGGAAGATGGCGTTGAAAACGCCGGCGGACGCGTAAGTGTGGCTTGCGGAGGTGGAACCGACCGGCAGGGTCTGGACGGCCGAGCCGTCCTGCCAGTCGACCGTGTAGGAGAACCCCGCCGCGGTGTCAGCCGGGGATGGATCGGTCGCCGCGAGGGTCACGCTGACCGGAGTTCCGCTCAGCGACGAGGCGCCGCCGGTCACCT
The DNA here is from genome assembly GCA_049514055.1 of Tepidisphaeraceae bacterium. GTDB lineage: Bacteria > Planctomycetota > Phycisphaerae > Tepidisphaerales > Tepidisphaeraceae > JANYKD01. The sequence goes on from JBEKVL010000396.1 coordinate 2,109, forward strand.
GCGCTGTCGGCGCGACAGAGGTTACGGTCACCAGACGCGAGCTGATCAAGGGCGTGCCCTGGTCGGGCGTGAGAGTCACCACCAGGGTGTAATAGCCGTTGTCGGCATACTGGTGGGAGAGCGAAAACACGCCGTTGTCGAGCGTGAGGGATTGCACCGGCGAACCATCACCGTAGTCAACGGTTGCTGTTCCGCCGAGCGAGGGGTCGTACAGGCCGGTTCCCGAGAAGCTGTCGCCCTCGTTGATGGTGACGTCCGGGCCGGCGTAGACGGTGACGAGCGTGTCGATGGCCAGGGGGTAAGTGACCGCCGCACTGCTGGCACCGTTCTTGTCCTTGGCCGTGACCGAGACGCTGTACAGGCCGGCCGCGGCGTAAGCATAGCTGATGGTTGTGGCCCCGGGCGCGATCGTCTGCACCGGCGTGCCGTCGCCCCAGGAGACGGTGTAGGTGAAACCCGCGGCCATGTCGGCGGTCGAGTCGGTGGTCGTGAGGTTGAGCGTGACGGAAGCTCCGGCGGATCCGGTGGTCGGCCCGCTGATCCGCACGGTCGGGGGGGCATTGTCGATGACCACGGGGATTTCCGCGGCACTGATGTTCGTCCCGGCGGGCGTGATCGAGACATCGTACACACCGTTGTCCGCAAACGTGTGGTCAAGTGCGTAACTGGAGTTGGCGTCGAGCGTGGACTGCTGGGTGGTTCCGTCCTGATAGCGGACGGTAATGGCGGTGTTGGCGGCGACGCCGGCGAGCGTTCCGGCCAGGTGAACCACGTCGAGCTCGCTGGCGCGGTACGCGTAGACTGTTGCCGTCGCCCGTGCGGTGACAACCTGTCCGAGCGAACTGGTAAGCGTGACCAGGATCGGGTAGCTGCCCGGTCGCGCGTAGGTGTTGCTGGCAGTGATGGTGAATGAGCCGGGCTGGGTCAGGGCGATGGTGGCGTTGGTGGTGAGGTGCCCGTCGCCCCAGTTGACCACGGCGCCGGTATAGTCGGCCGTCGTGCCGTTCAAATCTGAATCGGCGAAGGTGGCGACAACCGTGTTTCCGGTTGGCCCGGCGGCGATCGTGAGGGGGTTGGCGGTCAGCGTAACGGCCTTGTCGCCCACGGCGATGGTGAATGCCTCGGTGTCCCAGTAGGAACTGTAGGTGCTGTAGTTGGGGTCGCCCGTCGAGTACACGAATGGAATGTTGCCGGATTGCGTGACGCCCGCGACGATGCGGATCGGCCCGGTATAGCCGGCCACCGGAGTGATGGTGACGGAGTTGGCGCCGATGGTGCCGGAAGCGTTGGCGTTGGAGACGGTGTCGACGTATTGGCCGCCGATGGTCGTCGTGCCGGTGTCAATGTCCGTCGAAGGGATCGGAATGGTGACGGCCGTGTTGATGGGCGTCACGTAATTGGTCGGCGTGCTGGTCATGAACGGGTGGTCGTTCGTGGTGTCGGTCGCGGTGGTGACATTGAAGGTGGAAGTGGAGTGGTCGCCGTTGGAGTCGGTGGCAGTCAAGGTGATGGTTGCCGCACTGGCCAGCGCCCCGGTGGTGTTGAGGGTCACGACCGCGTCGGTGGTGTCCTCAACGTAGCTTACCGAAGTGATGACCACGTTGGTGGTCGGTTTGTCGTTGCTGTCCCGCGGGACGGCGGCGATCGCGTCCGCCACGGAACTGCCGCGCACGAGCTGCCCGAAGATGGTGTGTTGGAAATCCAGACTTCGTTCCGTCGCCAGGGTGATGAAGAACTGCGAGCCGTTGCTGTCGTCGCTGCTCTTGGCCATGGCGAGTTGGTATTTGCCGGTGAAGATCGCCTGGGAGTTGAACTCGTCGTCGAAGGTGAATCCCGGCCCGCCCGTTCCATTGCCGGAGGGGTCGCCGCCCTGAATCACAAATCCCGGCACCACGCGGTGAAACGTCAGCCCGTCGTAGAAACCCGCCTGTATCAGGCCGCCGATGGTGTTCACGGTGTTGGGCGCCACATCCTTCAACAGCTCGAAGATCATGTCCCCGAAGCCAGCGACGGACACCTTCACCCAGGGATTGCCGGTATGCACCGTCGGGAACACCGCTGCGGTTGAGGAACTCACCGTCCAGGTTACCAGGTTTCCGTCGGCATCGGTGGATGTCAGCGGCATGATGAGGGACTTGCCCGCGGGGATGACCGTGGCGGCGACCGGATCAATAACCGGGGCCGACAATAACTGCCGCAATTCCAGTGACTCCATAGGGGCAGCAGCGATGATTCTGCGATAAAGGCGACGATTTCTCATGGACGAAACCTCTAGGATGATGAATCAAGTGGCGTGCCATCGAAAGCATGGCCTTGCCATCACAGCGAGACCTGCGTTTCCTTGGATGTTTTGTCGGTGACTTTGTCCGCGTAGCCCGAGACCGTGCTGGCGAAGAACAGGTCGTCGCCGGCGCCGCCGGTGAGCGTGTTCTTGCTGTAATCGTTGATGACGGTGGTCTTGGTGAGGAATATGCCGGCGTTGAGGCCGCCCGTGGAGCCCGTGATATGCGCCACGCGCTGCGCGTACGTCTCGTCCGTGCGGTCCCATTCGGCCTGTATCATGGCGAGCTTCGCCGGGTTCGCGTCGAACTGCGTGGTGCCGCCGATGAGGATGTCGTCGCCCGGGCCGCCGGACAGCGTGTCAGTGCCGGCGCCGCCGATGATGATATCCCGGCCGGCGCCGCCGACGATCGAGTCGTTGCCGGCGTCGCCCATCAGGATGCTGTCGGCGCCACCGCCCGTGATCGTATCGTTGCCATCGCCGCCGTGGATTTCGCAGACTTGCGTGATGGCCGAATTCACCGTGATCGTGTCATTCCCCGCCCCGCCGTAAACCACGATGCGTCCGGTCGGGCTGAACGGGCTGTGCTGGATCGTGCCCGCGATCGTCACCTGCACTTGGCCGCCGGTTGCCGGTGAGATGGTGATCGTGTCGTTGCCGGCCGTACCGCCGACAAACAGGGCTTGCCTGGTGTGGTCGATCGGGTCGGGCTCCAGCATCATGTCCCGCACTTCGATGGTCTTGGTCCCGGTTCCGGACGGCGTCGTGACGGTCTTGTCCGTCGCCGTCACCGTGACCGTGAATACTCCTGTGCTGGCATACGCGTGCGTGTCCGAAGTCTCGCCGTTGTAGAAAGTATCGGGTGTCGATCCATCGCCCCAGTTGACTGTGAGATTGATGCCCGCTTTCGTGTCGGCCGGCGATACGTCGGTTGCCGAGAAGGTGATCTTCGCGGTCTGCCCCCGCACCACCAGCGTATCGCCCCCGAGTGTACCAACCACCGGCGCTACGTTCGTGATCGTCATCTGGATCTGCGCGCTGCCCGTCTGTCCGTTCTCGTCCGTCACGACCACCGTCAGCGTGTACGAGCCGTGGTTTGGATACAGGTGGCTCAGTGTGAAGTCTTGCCCGGAGAGGGTCAGATTCTGGAACCCTCCGCCGTCGCCGTAGTTGACCTGGGCCGTCCAGCTTGTGCCGACAGTGTCCGTGAACGAGCCCGCGCGGGTGAACGTGGTCCCTTCCAGGCTGGTCGCAGCCGCGCCCAGGTTCACCACCAGCGTCGGCCGTCCGATCTGCACGCTAAGCGTTGTCTGCACTGTTGTTCCGTTCACATCGGTAATTGTCACCTTGGCCGCGTATGTGCCGGGATTCGTGTACGTGTACGTCCCGGTGACTACGAAGCCGCCCGTGCCGCCGACGCTTACGCTCCCGGTCGCCGGCGCCGATCCGTCGCCCCAGTCGATCTTGGCAGTGAAACTCGACGATGTCGCGGTGGTGTCGTCGTCGGTGAATGTCGCCACGGTCACACCGGTCAGCGCGACGCCTGCATTGCCCACCACCAGACCCGGCGTGGCATGCAGCGCGGCGTCGACGACATTGACTGTGCCAGGAGCCTCGGCATACGCGCCGTCGGTGTCGGTGAGTGTCACCAGGTAGTTCCGGATGCCCATTTGCTTGTACGAATGGGATCCCTTGACCGTGAACACGCCGTTGGCGTCTTTGGTGATGGTGCCGGTCGACACCTGTCCGTCGCCCCAACGGATCTGCGCCGTCCAGTCCTTCACCGCGCCGGCCTTGTCCGCGTCGCGGAATGTTGCCACCACCAGATTGCTCGTCGTCACGTTTTCTTCCGCCGCCAGGGTGGCGCCCTTCACGTTCGCAGCCGGATAGTCGCCGACGGCGATGCTCACCGTTTCCGAGTCGGGATTGGCCGCC
>JBEKVL010000397.1:0-6319 GCA_049514055.1 Tepidisphaeraceae bacterium
CTGGCCCCTGAAGTCATCAAACATACCACGACCAAGCTGGCCCTGCGGCAGAGCGATGTCCCCGACCGGGACACTCTGGCGGCAACGATGCTCTTCGGTCCCACCGACTACGAGGAGATCGCCCGCCTGCTGACCAGGGAGGCCTACCTTTTTACACCAGGCTACCATGCCGCCTGCCCGATCCGCACGCCGGACCTGGTGATGCCCAGCCCGCCCGGCGATGAGGCCCTGCGGCAGATGATCGGCACCAAGCCATGGTTCCTGGAGGCGGGCCTGGCCCGGAGCCACGAGGAACTCGACCGCCTGGCGGCGGCGCTGGACGGGCAGGTCCGGACCATGGCCGGCGGCCGCAAAGAAGCGCAGATCATTCTGGACCGGTTCCATCAGGCCACCGGCCGGCCGTCGGCCCCGGCCACACGCCTGGTCGCGGTGCTGCGCCAGTTGAGCGGCCTCAAGCTGCGGCTGGGGAACGCCCTGGTTCAACTGGAGCGCGGGCCGTATCGCTATCTCCGGGGCGAACCGCTGGCGTCCGCCGCCGCGATTACCTCGTTGCCGGCGGAATTCAGCGGTTCGGTCGCCGCCCTGGAGACCCGGCGGCAGGCCTTGGCCGACCGTTTCGAAAAGACCATCAAGCCCCAGGCGACGCAGCTGAGCGAGTTTCTGGGTCGCGCGATCCAGCGCCTGCGGGAAAGTTCTCAGCCAGAGGAGCACAATCATGAGCAGGTCAAAGCATGAGACCCCCAGCCGCGGCGAAGTTACCCAGGACGTGAGCGAGCGGCAGCGCGAGTACCAGGAGCTGGACGAGGCCGTGACCATCCATGCCGACGACACGCAGATTCTCCGGGAGATCAAGGAGTCTCTGAATCGGGACATCACCATCGACGCCCTGGACGTGGTCGACGAGACCATGGATGGCGCGGAGCAGACCAGTGAGGCCGAGTTCACCGAGGATGCCGACAAACTCGGCGAACTTCACGAGCAAGGCCGCGAACAGGAAGAGGATCTGCTGGAACGGCACGATGCCGCCAAGGAAGACCTGGAGAAGACCGACCAGGCGCAGGAGAAGCTGGACAGCGGCGGCGTGATCGCGGAGATGCGGCGGGCGGTGGAAGAGTTGCTGCGCGACCTGGAGTTCCTGGCCACCCAGGAGCAGACGGCCCAGGAGGCAAGGGAAGCCAGCGACCAGATCCTCAAGCAGCAGCAACAGCGGATGGGCAAGGGAGGCGTAGCATGAAACCGTCGGTCACCTACAGCGCTCAGTACGACCCGTTCGCGCGGGGAAAAGTCGTCAAAGCCGCCACCGAGCTGCGCCAGTCCTGCCGGGAAATCCCCCACGGCGACGCCGTCTTCATGGAAAGCCCGCTGGTCGAGCAATTGCATTTCCAGCTCAAGCAGAAGGCCCTGGCCCTGCGCCGCCTGGTTTCCTCGTTCAAGCCAGCACCGCCCGACGCCCAGGCCGCCGCGGTTGCCGCCGAAAAACAGCAGCCGCAAGTTCCGGAACCGACGCGGCCGGATGCTGATGCCTCCCCGCAGCAAGTCAAGGATTGGATCGAGTTCCAGAGTCAACGCGAGCGGCAGGAGCTGACGCGCCAGGAAGACCAGCGCGCCATCCAGTTGGCCGAGTCGGCATTGCAGGAAGCCGATGACTGCAAGTGGCCGGGAGGCGAGCCGCACGGGTCGTTCGGCCAGACGGCTGACTACGACCCCAACGCCCCGGTCCCCATCATCCGGGGCGGCCAGACCCGGTGGGTCCACCCGGATAACGCGAAGCCATACTCTCTGGAAGAAGCCGACAGGCAGCTGCATAACACCGCTGCCGCCATCAACGAGGTGCGGGAGGCGATGACGCAGGTCCGCATGGCCCAGATCGACCTCGAACACGGCCTGGGCAACGTCTACATCACCCGTGAGAGCGGGCTGGAAAAAGTCCAGCGCCTGCGTTCATGGCTCGCCGACAAACGGCGCATGCTCCAGAACAGCCTCGAGGATCTGCAAGCCTACGCCGAGGAGGCGGGCGGGGAGATCAAACGCCTGGAGATGAACATCGACAAACTGCGATCGGGCGGGGCTCGGGTCAAGAGCGCCAGAGCCAAGGATGAGCTTGAGCTGGGCAAGGTGCAACTGACCCGCAAGCTGGAGCAGCACCAGCGGATGTTCGAACACCTGCATAAGCAAATGACCCTGGCCTGGCGCACGCTCAGGGAATCCAGTTCGATTGGCTCTGTCCAGGGAGGCCGGTCATGAGGCAGTTCCCATGGATCAACAGGTTCGTGCTGGGCCGCGGTGGCAGCCAGACCGGCGCCACCGTGCTGGACGTTGAGCCGCCGACCCCGCGGATCGCCCAGTCAATCTGCGCGGAAGACCGCGTTTACGCCATCGACGTGGATGTTGAGCGGCGGGTGCTCGCACTGGGCACGCGTTCGGGCCGGGTCGACATCCTCGCCGCCGACGGTTCGGCCGCGGGTGAAATGACCCGCCGCCTGACGCGGGTGCTGGGCCGGCCGATACTGTCCGTATGCTGGGTGGGCAAGTCGCTGCTGGCCGTGAGCGACGCCGGCGGGCGAGTTTGCCTCTGGCACCTCGAATCTGAAGATGGCCCGCGCTTCCGGGAACTGGGTGTTGACAACGACATCGTCTGCTCGCTGGTGAGCCGGGATGATCGCCTGATCGGGCTCACCCGGCGTGGCCGGATCGTGCAATGGACCCTGCCCGATGGGGAGGTTCGTGGCCAGTTGGAAGCGCCTCCGCCACCCGCCAGACTGTCCCTGGCACGGCTCCAAGCCGCCACTGAGGACAACGGAATGTTCTTCTACCCCTCGGCGGCGGGGGAACTGGTGGAGGTGGATACGTCGGCCGGCGGCATCCGGACCTGGGAGGTACATGAGGGAGACTTGCAGGTTGTTTGCCCGCTCGAGCAAGGGCTGATCACTTTGATCACCGTAGGCCAGCGGAATGGCACGGCCAAGCTCTGGCGATCCGCGGCCCAGGGGTATCAGCTCGAGCAGACGCTGCAGGCGCCGGCGGGCATGATCTCGGGTCAGACCATGCCGGATGGCCATCGTCTGATGCTGGTAGACGAGGCGGGTCGGGCCGGCATTTATGTCATCGGCGGAGACCGCCTGGAACTGGAAGCGGCCATCGAGGGTGAAGGGTATCGCGTCGTGGCCGGGCCGGCGGCGGCGAAGCTGGCGGCGTGGCGAAGGGAGCAACGCGCCGATAGCGCCCAGGCGCTGCGGGAGACGCTCCTGATGCGGATCAGCCAGAACGACACCAGCGCCCTGGAGCCGGAACTGGCCCAGCTGGAACAACTGGGTCATCCGGCCATGGCCCTGGAGCTGCGGGCTCAGGCGGCCGCGGGTGAGGGGAATCCAGTGGCGGAACTGAGTGCCCTGCACCGATTGGCCCAACTGACCGCCGATGCCGCCACGGGCGACGTGATGTTGCGCTACGTGGAGCTTCTCGAAGGGGCGGGCCTCTTTCAGGAAGCCCTGGCGGTTCAGCAGCGAACGCAGAAGGCGCAGGAGATTCGCCGACTTTCCGCCCTGGCCTCGGCGCTGGCAGCACCGGCCGTGGTGATCAAGCCGTCGTTGCCGCTGGCGGCGACCATCGAGGCAGCCACGGTGGTGGGCCGGCCCTTCAGCGGAGCCTGGGTCTGGGAAGAATCCGGCGCGGTCGATCTGGGCAAGACCCCTTTCAGTGCCGCGGATGTTGCCGGGCAGTATGAGGCGCTGGGAACCGGGAAGCGGGACGTGGCGTTGCCGGAAGTGACGATGCTCCGCTGGCTCTCGCCCCAGGGGTTGCAACACCGTGAATCCATCCTGTTTCACCTGGCGCCGGCTGGTGGCAGTTGCGACCGGCCCCACCTGGCGGTCGCAATTCACATACGCTGCGACGGGCCGGAGACGCGGGTGGTGCGCTCGATCCTCTTCATCGTTCCCGCGGCTGCCGGCGGAATCGACGTTCCTGCCCACAACCAGGCCACGCTGGCGGCGCTCCAGCAGCTCGAACGGGCGCGAAACGACGATCCGCATCTGCGCGCCATCAACCGTGCCATTATTTTGGCCTTGCGGTCCTTACGCACGCGGGCCGTCTCGCCATGGCCACACACAGCGGAGGCAACATTATGAATAGAACCAAACCCAACGATCATCCCCAGAGCACCCAGATCGGCAAACACAAGCCCAGAACCGCGGTAACCCCGCGCTCTCCCGTCCCCCCGGCGGGCGTGCCCGACGAGCTGTTTCTGTCGGGCGACGCGTTTGCTGATGAACTTCTCGGTACACTACGGCCGGACACCCACCTGGGCCGGTTCGTGATCGGGCGTACGCTCAGCAGCCGTGGTTGCGTCTACCTGGCTCAAGATACGATCATCGATGGGCCTGTCGCCATCAAGATCGCCCGCGATGGCGAGCCGGCCGCCCGTCTGCGGCACGAACGCCGGGTGTACGGCCGGATCGCGGACCAGCGGCATGTGCTGCGGGCCTTTGACCTGCACGGCGTGACCTGGCGCGGCCAGGAAATGCTGGCCTTGTCCCTCGAGCACGCCGACGGGGGCAATCTCCGGCAGTGGCTGGGCGCGAACCGGGACAATCCGCAGCTTCGCCGGCAGCTGGGTCTGCACTACTTCCGCCAGTGTTGCCGCGGCACCGCCGCCCTGCATGAGGCCGGCATGGCCCACCTGGACCTCAAGCCCGAGAACCTGCTCCTGGTTGGCCAGACCTTGAAAGTCGCGGACCTGGGCTCGGCGCGAGACCTGAGCGATCCTGATAACTCCCAGGACGCCGGTTCGGGCACGCCTCGGTATGCCAGCCCCGATCCGGTTCGGGAGCAGGACGGCGCCGGCATCCTGGCCGACATCTACAGCCTGGGGGTTATCTTCTACGAGATCATGCATCCCGACGGCCAACGGCCGCCCACTGTCCAGGAGTGTGGTGACGGCCGGCAGGGACCGCCGCCAGGGGTGGATCCCGACCACCATCGGGTGATGCAGCGCTGCCTGCATCCGGATCCCCGGCAGCGCTACCGATCCGTCGAAGAATTGCTCAACGACCTGGATGGCCGGGCCACCCATGACCGCGTCGACTCTCTTTGGCAGCAAGCGTGCCATCATCTGAACCAGAGAGAACCGGATGATGCCCGGCGCCTGTGCCGGCGGATCGTGGAGCAGAACCCCGAACATCCCGAGGCCCGCCACCTGCTGGCCGAACTGGACGAACGCGCCGAACGCGCCGCGCGGCTCTATGGCCTGATGGGCCAGCGGATCGACACCCTGGGCCTGAACGAGCTGTGCCAGATGGCCCAGGAGGCGGTGGAACTGTACCCCGACCATCGTGACGGGCAGCCCGTGCTCATTCAATTGTCGGCGCGGGCACGCCTCTATCGCCAGGCGATGCAGAATGGCCTGGCGGCGGCCCGGGTTGGCCAGTGGGAAGCGGCCCTGGACTGGCTCCAACAGGCCGCCACCGCCAATCCCGGCGCTCTCGAGGCCCGGCAGCCGGCCCAGGCCATCGAGTCCGTGGTGCGACATGTGAAGGAGCAACGTCAACAGATTGACCAGGCGGTGGCCCAGCGAGATTCGCAGCGGGCCCTGGCCCTGGCGCGCAGTCTGGATCAGTACCACGAGCGCTCCAGGCAATTCTTCAACACAACTCAGAACGGAGGACACGATGACCACGACCTCGATCCCACGGCCCGCCGGGCGCGGCCGCAGCCTGTCCCATTTATCCCTGATGCAGTTGCTCAAGGAATCGATTCAGGGCCATCGCGATGCGCTCAATGAAGTCGTCGGCGAGCGCCCGCTGTTCCAGTGGGAGGGCTCGGGGCCGCTGAACTTCTGCGCGTTTCTCCTGGCGCTGGGAAACTCACCACTGCCGCGGGCCCTGGGCATCCGGCAGCCAAACGAACTGGAAATCGTGTACGACCAGACCGTGCTGAGGTTCCTGGAAATGCCGCCAAACTCGAACCCGAGCGGGACAGTCGAGGCACGCGGGCACGACCTCCGGGCCATTCTTTCCGCCGTGGTGGAGAGCGTGCAGCAGCGACTGGGTTCGTGCCGGGCGGCGGACGCGATTCACGAGGAAGCAATCGCGGCCCAGCAGTTGCAGCGGGCCGTGGTCCGCCACTACGTCTATAGCTGCCTGGAGGTCCGGCGCAGCCGCCTGCTCGGCCGCAGCTTGTACCGCTGGCGCGTGGAGCGGGACAAGTTCCGCCTGTGGATGCCCCGCTGGCTCGCGGGCCGGCGGCGGGAGCCCTGGCTGGCCGCGGCCGTTTTCGATGCCGACCCCGACCGGCCGGACGAACAGGAACGGATCCAGAGAAT
>JBEKVL010000398.1:0-6318 GCA_049514055.1 Tepidisphaeraceae bacterium
GACTAGGTTCGCGGGCGAGGGAAGCGGGTTGACTTTGACAATCACAATTGGACGGATCGGCGGCCGGGCGGGACGCAGGAGCGCCGGCAGGCCGACGGCAAGCACAATGGCGGCCGCGGCGGCCAGGCCGACCACCCAGGGCAGGCGCAGAGTGCGGCGCGGTTCGGCGGGCAGGCGCGCGGCCGAGCGGACGCGCTGCATGATCCGCTCGTGAAGCAGGGGTGAGAAGGCAGGCGAGTCGGCGGCCGCCTCTTCGCGGAGGCGCCGCGCCAGGTCGGTTTCGGTGATGTTGTTCATGGTGTACCTCGCGGTTTGGATTGCGGTAGTACGGGGAGATTGCCCACTAATAGACACGAAGACGCACGAAGGCGAAGACATGCATTCAGCCCCGCGAGGGCGGCAGAAATCTCACCGCGATGATCTAACGGCCTATTCGCACACATGCGTGGTTCCTCTCTCCTGGCGGCAGGCGAGTTCAACGGCGCCGTTTTCCGGAACAGCGCCGAAGTGGTCGGCCGCCAGACCGGCCAGCAGCGGCATGAGCGACTTTCGGGCGCGGTGCAGCATGGTTTTGACCGACACCCACGATCGCTCGAGCACTCTGGCGATCTGCGGGGCGGGCATGTCTTCGACGTAGTACATCCACAGCGCCGCGAACTGCTCGTCCGTCAGGACTCTGCGGGCGATGGACCAGAGCCGCTGCCGCTGGTCGTGGTCGGCGGCGTGGTCGGCCGGCGTGGGTCGGCCGGAGGCGGTGCTGTCCATCGCCTCGGCCGAGGCCGTGGCGCGGGCGGCGCGGTGGCGGCTGATCGCCTGGCGGTGGACGATGGTGAAGATCCAGGTGCGGAATGGCCAGCGGTCGCTGTACTGGTCGAGGTGCTCGAAGGCCCGGACGAAGGCGTCCTGCACGACGTCTTCCGCTTCCGTGCGCGAGCCGGTCTTGCGCAGGACCACGCGCAGCAGCGGCGACTGGAAGCGGCGGACGAGTTCCTCGAAGCACGCCATCGCGCCCCGCTGAGCCCGGACAGCCAGTTCCTCGTCGGAGAGCCCGCCGAGTTGGACCTGTTCAGCGGTCACCGTCAATTGCCTTTGCCAGCATCCACGGGAGTCTCGACGGCCTGCCCGCCAAGTTCCCGCGGCAGAAGCTGGAGTATGGCGTTCACGTTCAGTTTCAACTCCACGCTGACCATTCTATCCTTTACATCAACGGTTGCGCTGCGGAGCATGTCGGCGATGGCCGCCGTTCTGGCGTCCACGGGCTTGTTCTTGTCGTTGGCGGCCATGACCACGAAAGTCCGCAACCCATCGAGCGCCATGCGGGTCTGTCTGGCCAGTTCGTTGCTGGAACTGACCAGCATGCCATGGAGGAAGAGCTGGCGGTCGGATTCGCCGAAGGTGATGGCGCCGGCGTCGGCCGAGCGGGTGATGGGGGAGACGTCCTTGTTGCGCCTGGCAAGATCCTGGAGTCTGTCGGAGGCCACAAAAAGGAAAGTGCCGAGCGCGGACTTGGCGGCCATGAGGGAATCGGCTCGCAGGCCCGCGGCCTTCCCGTCGAGCACGTCGAGCGAGGCCCCCATCTCATCGAAGGACTGGCTGATGACGGTGGCGGTGGGGGAGTGGAAGCAGGCGAAGATGGGGACGCCGTTGTCGTCGATCCAGGTCATGACTTCATGGTCGCCGTGGAACTTGGAGCCGAAATCGGGCTTGATGGTCCGCAGGTTCTGACGCAGCAGGTTGGCGTCGAGCTTGGCATGGATCACCAGCACGCTCCTGGGGCCTTCAAATTCCCGGCCGAAGAGGAGGACGGCGTGGATGTCGTCCAGCAGGCGGGTGCCGGTGAAAGTCTCAAATTCCTGTGATTTTCGTGTGAAATCCGGGTCGCCCTGCAGGTGGTCCCGGACCAGCTTGCCCAGCGTCGATTGCTGGGCCGCATCGATGTCGACGTGAATGACCCACTTGGCATCGGCCGGCACCTGTTTCGGGTTGTAAGGCTCGCCGCTGACGGCTTGCCCGACCAAAGCCAGCGCCAGCGTCAGGGAACCGAGAACGAGCTTTTGCATGTCTGCTCCTGTCTGTGTGACAGCCGTATATACGGCCGGCGCGGCCGGGGGGTTACAGGGGCAAATGAAGGAATGACGAAACTCGACTGACGAATCAAGTGGGAAGCTGTACAGCGGAAACACGCGAAAAACCCCCGGAGCGCGCTCCGGGGGTTCTGATTTGCGGGTGTGTCGTGGTCCACCAGGGATCGATCATGCCGCCTTGTTAAATGCGTGGAAGTCGCCTTTGGCGGCCGCGGGCGGCTCCGAGTCAAGGGGAATCAGGTCGGAGGGCTTGGGCTTGGCGGTTCTGAGCGCGGCCCGTTTGTGCTCGGACGCACGGTTGAGTGGGGCGGCGGGGACGCTCGGGGCGCCACCGGCGGCGCCGTTGATCATGGCCAGCAGTTGCTCCACCGTGCCACTCAGTTCGACGGCCTGACTGGAGAGTTCCTCGGCGGCCGAGGCGCTTTCCTCGGCGTTGGCGGCGTTTGACTGCGTGACCTTGTCCATCTGGTTGACGGCCGTGCTGATCTGGCCGATCCCCTCGGCCTGCTCGTTGCTGGCCGTGGCGATCTCGCCCACCAGGCTGTTGACCTTGGTGGCGGCGGTGGTGATCTCCTCGAGCATCCCGGCGACCTCGGCACTGATGCCCACGCCGTTGCGGGAACTGTTGACCGAACCCTCGATCAGCGAGGCGGTGTTCTTGGCGGCCTCGGCCGAACGCATGGCCAGGTTTCTCACTTCTTCCGCTACAACAGCGAAGCCCTTGCCGGCCTCGCCGGCGCGGGCGGCCTCGACGGCGGCATTCAAGGCCAGCAGGTTGGTCTGGAACGCGATCTCGTCGATGGTCTTGATGATCTTGGCCGTGTCCCCGGCCGACTTGGCAATCTCGTTGATGGCCGCGGACATCCTGACCATCGCCTGGTTGCCCTTGATGGCGGCATCCTTGGTCTCAGTGGAGATAGCCGCCGCCTGCCGGGCGGTTTCGGCGTTCTTTCGGGTCATGCTGCTCATCTCCTCCAGAGACGAGGTGGTTTCCTCGAGCGCGGCGGCCTGTTCGCTGGCGCCCTGGGCGAGCGACTGGCTGGCCGAGGCAACCTGCGACGACGCGGAGGACGTCTGCTCCGAACCGGCACTCAGACCGGCTGCGATATGCCGCAGGGCCTTGTTGATGCCCCGGCTGATGAGGATCCCCATGCCCAGCGCCAGCACGACGCCGGCAATCATCGCGGCGATTGAGACCGTCTTCAGGAGGCTGGCCTGTGCCTCGGCGGCCTTGACCTCATTCGTGGCGGCCGTCGTGTTGATCTCCACCAGTTTGGCCAGCAACTCCAACGCCTTGTTCTGGCTCGTGCCGCAGACGACAAGCGCCTGCCGGTTCAGTTTCTGGCTCACCTCGCTTGCCTTCGTGGCTTCGGCCAGCAACCCGGCAAAGCCTGCTCGCGTCCTCTCGGCCGCCTGCTCCAGCTCGCCACGCACGACGACGATAGCGCCCTCCTTGTCACCCTTGGCGACCAGCTCGTTGGCCCTCTTTACGGCGGCGTGGAAAGCGGCGTGAAAGGGTTGTGTCTCGTCGATTATCCGCTTCAGTTCCGGGTTGGTGGATTCGAACGTGGCCACCCATTTGCCGTAGTTGCATGCTGTCGGATCATCCCCGCCTCTGCATTCCTCCCCCTTCTGGACATGCTGCAGGATGTTCAAGGTCCCCTTGTAATGGTCGGCCGTGAACTGCTGCACATCCCGCTGGAGCACTGCCGGGTGAGTGACACCCAGGGCGTCAAACTCGCCGTTGATCTTGAAGAACGCCTCGTTGTCCCTTCGCCATTGTCCCAGCGCCGCAACGAACTCCTGCCAGACGGCCGCTTCCCCGGCGGTCTTCGGCATCGCCTCATACGCCTTCATGGCCTCCTGGTACTCTTCCCTTGCCTTTGAAATTGTCTCCGCCTGGCGCTTGCGGTCGGCCGCTGACAGATTGTCGTTCAGGAGCGTCCGCTGGGCGGCGTTGATCCGTTCGCAACTTTCGCTGATGGTCAGCACGCTCTGAACGCCGGGCAGGCGGACCCGGCCGATCTCGTTGACGGCCTGGCCGCTCCTGATTGCCCCGAAGTACCCCACGAGCCCCAGCACCAGCGTGATCACCGCCACGCCCATGAACGACACGACCAGTCTTCTCCCAATGGTCCAGCTCGTCTTCATCTTTGTTCCTCGCGAGGGTTAAGTGGGAAGCGCGGATCGAGGCCACGGGTACGCAACGAGACTCTCGTTGCCGGGTCCGATGGACCGCTCCCAATCTCGGTTGTTCTTCACAGATGACCGTGTTTGACAGGAACGCCGCCACACGGCCCGACGGTTTGTATTCGGCGGGAAAACAGGACGACTTTAGTCCTTCTACTCCATCGCGGCGGAAATTGTGGTGCCGGCTCCCAGCCTGCCGCAGGCTGGAAGCCCGCACCACAACCGCAATGCCATTTGAGCCGCGATGGACTGCCTGTTGCCGGGGGGGTTGGACGGTGATTCCACCCATCGGGCAGGGACGGCTGCGGCCAGGACAGGTCATCGCGGCGGGCTGCCGCGACCGGCGATCGCGGCTGCGGGCGGTTATCGGCGGCCATGTTTTCGCCAGCCGTCTTGACGGTTTCGCGGATAGTTACCATACTTTCGCCATGCTCAAGCGGACTCCGTTGTACGATTTTCACAAGAACGCCGGCGCGAAGTTCGTTGATTTCGCCGGCTGGGAGATGCCACTGCTCTACAAGTCCATTGTGGAAGAGCACGAGCAGACGCGGCGTTCCGGCGGGTTGTTCGACGTGTCGCACATGGGCCGGCTTTCGTTCAAGGGGCCGGATGCGGATACGTTTCTCAACTACGTGGTTACTCGTAATCTGACGGATCAGGCGATTGGCCAGTCGCGATATGCGCTGGTGTGCAACGCGGAAGGCGGCGTGCTTGACGATGTGATCGTCTCGCGCGATGCCAGGAACTGGATGATGGTCTGCAACGCGTCCAACCGCGAGAAACTCGTCGCTTATTTCCACGACGTGCGGCAGGCGAAGGGATTCGACTTTGACATGGCCGACAATACCGAGGCGACGGCCATGCTGGCGATCCAGGGGCCGAAGGTGCTCGACCGGATCGCCTCGATCGTCGACGCCCGCAACATCCGCCGGTATCACTTCGAACACCGCACCATCATGGGTTTCTTCCAGGTGACCGTGTTTCGTTCGGGATACACGGGCGAGGACGGGGTCGAGCTGATTATTTCCGCCAAACTTGCGGGCATGGCGACCAAGGCCGTCGGTTCGGGGTGGGAAAAGCTCGAGGCGACGGTCAAACCCGTGGGTCTGGGCGCGCGCGACACGCTGCGGATGGAGGCGGCGATGCCGCTTTACGGCCACGAGTTGACAGAAACCGGTGATCCACTGTCGGCCGGGCTGGCGTGGGCGGTGTCGCTCGACAAGGACTTTGTCGGCGCGGCGGCGCTGCGGAAAATCCACGATGCGGGGCCGAAGCGCAAACTCGTGGGTCTGGAACTGGATGGCAAACGCATCGCCCGGCCGGACACGCCGGTGCTGCTCGGCGGCCGGCAGATCGGGCACGTCACCAGCGGCACGCTCTCGCCGACGCTTCAGAAGTCCATCGCGATGGCGTACGTCGAGGCCGCCCACGCGGACGAAGGCACGAAACTGCAAGTGGATCTCAAGGGCACGACAAACCCGGCCGTGATTGTGAAACTGCCGTTTTACAAAAGGGCGAAGTGAAGTGAAGATGACAGACAGGAATGTCTGTCCCACCGATTTCTTGGATGACACATAGGAAAATAAGGATGACAGACAGGAATGTCTGTCCTACTACCATGTCCATACCCACCGATCGCAAGTATCTCGAAACCCACGAATGGCATCTGGCGGCCGGCGATGTCGTGACCATCGGCATCACCCAGATCGCGGCCGACGAACTGACCGACATCACCTTTGTCGCCCTGCCCAAGGTCGGCGCCGTCCTGTCGGCCAATAAGCCCTTCGGCGAGATCGAGTCGGTCAAGGCGACCAGCGACCTCTACACCGGCGTCTCCGGAACGGTGACCGAGATCAACGGCGAACTGGCGACCAACCCCGCGCTGGTCAACCAGGATCCGCACGGCAAGGCTTGGATGATCAGGGTAAAGATGAGCAAGCCTGCGGAATTAGGATCGTTGCTTTCCCCCGACGACTACCTGAAGCGGACGGGGCATTGACCAGGTGGGGCCGGCGCCCTCGCTGGCCTTTCTTACTCAAAAACC